>NZ_JBJQMA010000003.1:0-278510 GCF_046486065.1 Escherichia sp. WS547
CGACGTTGATAGGCCGGGTGTGTAAGCGCAGCGATGCGTTGAGCTAACCGGTACTAATGAACCGTGAGGCTTAACCTTACAACGCCGAAGATGTTTTGGCGGATGAGAGAAGATTTTCAGCCTGATACAGATTAACTCAGAACGCAGAAGCGGTCTGATGAAACAGAATTTGCCTGGCGGCCTTAGCGCGGTGGTCCCACCTGACCCCATGCCGAACTCAGAAGTGAAACGCCGTAGCGCCGATGGTAGTGTGGGGTCTCCCCATGCGAGAGTAGGGAACTGCCAGGCATCAAATTTAGCGTGCTGATATGGCTCAGTTGGTAGAGCGCACCCTTGGTAAGGGTGAGGTCCCCAGTTCGACTCTGGGTATCAGCACCACTTTTTAGGTTAAAGTTCGGCACATTAGAAAAGAATTTGTCTGGCGGCAGTAGCGCGGTGGTCCCACCTGACCCCATGCCGAACTCAGAAGTGAAACGCCGTAGCGCCGATGGTAGTGTGGGGTCTCCCCATGCGAGAGTAGGGAACTGCCAGACATCAAATAAAACAAAAGGCTCAGTCGGAAGACTGGGCCTTTTGTTTTATCTGTTGTTTGTCGGTGAACACTCTCCCGAGTAGGACAAATCCGCCGGGAGCGGATTTGAACTTTGCGAAGCAACGGCCCGGAGGGTGGCGGGCAGGACGCCCGCCATAAACTGCCAGACATCAAATCAAGCGAAAGGCCATCCGAAAGGATGGCCTTTTTGCTTTTCGAACTAACATTCAATTAATGGATCACCTGCGATAAAAATGCCCTCGTACGCTCTGATTTAGGATGCGCAAAAAACTCATCCGGTGCAGCTTGTTCCACTATCTCCCCACGATCCATAAAAATCACCCTGTCAGCGACGGTTCGTGCAAACCCCATCTCATGTGTTACACACAACATTGTCATACCCGACTGCGCCAGCCCAATCATCGTATCCAGCACTTCTTTCACCATCTCCGGATCGAGCGCCGACGTAGGTTCATCAAATAGCATGATCTTTGGTTTCATACAAAGTGAACGTGCTATGGCAACGCGTTGCTGCTGACCACCCGAAATCTGTCCGGGAAACTTCTGGGCATGTTCGGCAATTCTCACCCGCTCAAGGTAATGCATCGCCAGAGCTTCAGCCTCTTTTTTAGGCATCTTGCGTACCCAAATCGGTGCCAGGGTACAGTTCTGTAGAACGGTCAGATGAGGGAAGAGATTGAAATGCTGAAAGACCATTCCCACTTCCTGCCTGACGCGCTCAATATTGCGGATATCTTCATTAAGTTCGATGCCATCCACCACGATCCGTCCCTGTTGATGTTCTTCCAGATGATTAATACAACGAATGGTTGTCGATTTACCGGAACCAGAAGGGCCACACAGAACGATCCGTTCTCCCGGTTGCACGGTTAAATTTATATTTTTCAAAACATGGAATTGTCCATACCATTTATTGACGTTTTCCAGCGTAATCATCGCGTTAGCAGGTTGCAGTAAAATTTGGCTCATAGTGTCCTCAATGCGGTGTACGCCCGGTGTTAAAACGTTTTTCCAGATGTTGGCTATAACGTGACATGCTGAAACAGAAGATCCAGTAGATCAGCGCGGCGAAAACATACCCTTCCGTCGACATACCCAACCAGGCGGGATCAACGGTTGCCTGCTGAACGCTACTGAAAAGATCGAACAACCCGATGATGATCACCAGGCTGGTATCTTTGAAAAGTGCGATGATGGTATTTACCAGCCCAGGAATCACCAGCTTCAACGCCTGTGGCAGAATAACCAGCCCCTGGGTTTTCCAGTAACCCAACGCCAGCGACTCTGCCGCTTCATATTGCCCTTTAGGCAGCGCCTGTAATCCGCCTCGCACGACTTCCGCAACATATGCTGACTGAAACAGGATCACGCCAACCAGCGCGCGGATCAATTTGTCGATACTGGTGCCTTCTGCCATAAACAACGGCAGCATGACCGAAGACATAAACAGAACGGTAATCAGCGGTACACCGCGCCAGAACTCGATAAAAATGACCGATAAGATACGCACAATCGGCATATGGGAGCGGCGACCTAACGCCAGTAAGATCCCCCACGGCAGCGCCCCCGCAATCCCAACTGATGCAATAATTAAAGTTAGCGTCAGCCCGCCCCATTGCCGGGTTTCAACCCGCTCAAGACCAAGAAACCCGCCATACATCAGCCACCAGACAATCAGTGGGTAAATCACCGCCCATACCGCAATATAGCGACCGCGATGCGGGAGTATTTTCCAGAACATTGGTGCGATCGACACAAGCCCAATCAGTAATGCGAGGTTAATTCGCCAGCGTTGGTCGTGTGGGTAAAGCCCATACATAAACTGACCAAATCGTTCGTGGATGAAGACCCAACAGGCACCGGCTTTTGTGCAGTCGGTACGCGTTGAGCCAACCCAGTTAGCCTGCAAAAATGCCCAGTTCAGCAACGGTGGAATCAGTTCCCACATCAACCATATGCAGCCAATAGTCAGCAGGCTATTGCTCCAGCTGGAGAACAGATTTTTTCGCACCCACACCATCGCGCGGCTTGAGTTATGGCTCGCCGGGCGCGGGGGATGAGACAGCAATACTTTTGTCATCATGACTCCTTAGCGTTCAACGATCGCGATGCGGCGGTTATAGATATTCATCAGCAGCGAGATAGTCAGGCTGATAATCAGATAGACCGACATGGTCATGGCTATCGTCTCGATGGCTTGCCCCGTCTGGTTCAGCACGGTGCCAGCAAACAGCGAAACCATATCCGGATAGCCAATCGCGGCGGCAAGAGAGGAGTTTTTGACGATGTTGAGATACTGGCTGGTTAACGGCGGAATAATCACTCGCAGTGCCTGGGGAATAATGACCTGGCGTAGCGTAACCGGGTTGGGTAATCCCAGTGACCGTGCCGCTTCATGTTGACCATAAGGCACTGCCTGGATCCCAGCGCGGATAATCTCGGCGATAAATGCAGAGGTATAAACCGAAAGCGCCAGCGTTAAGGCTGCCAGTTCAGGAATTAAAACCATCCCGCCGCGGAAGTTAAAGCCTCGTAGGGCTGGGACATCCCAGTGTAGTGCTGCGCCAAAAAGCCATTGCGCCAGTAAAGGCAAACCAATGATCAACACTGCGGCGATCGGCCAGGTGCGGCGCAGCTGTCCGGTCTTTATCTGGTATGTTTTATTAAAGCGGAATAGCCCAACAGAAAGGACTATAGCCATAACAACAGCCAGGATAAACGCAATAAATCCGTCTCCCAGCTGCGGTGACGGAATATAAAGCCCACGATTGCTCAAAAAGGCCAGATCAAACGCGCTCACAGCCTGGCGTGGTCCGGGCAAATTGCGCAACACGGCAAAGTACCAGAAGAAGATTTGCAGCAGCGGCGGAATATTACGGAAGATCTCAATATAAATTGTGGAAAGCTTTCGTAGCAGCCAGTTATCCGAAAGTCGCGCCAGACCGATAAAGAAGCCCAGAACAGAAGCGAATACAATACACAATGCAGAAACCAGTAGCGTATTGAGTAAGCCAACAATGAAAACGCGTCCGTAGGTATCACCCTGCTGGTAATCGATCAAATGCTGGACAATACCGAAGCCAGCGCCGCGATCCAGAAAGGCAAAACCTGAAGTAATGCCACGATTACTGAGATTCGTCACAGTGTTGTGAAATAGCCAACCAACAATGCCAACAACAGCAACAACGGCAAGGATCTGGAATAACCAAGCACGAACCGTAGGGTTGGCAAAGGAGAGTGAGCCTTTAACGGTTGAGCGGCGATGAGACATAGAAACCTCGGAAAGCATAACGCTGAAGAGAGCGCCACCGTAGCGACGCTCGTTACCTCACACCGACTTAACGCACGGGCGGCGCGTACTGAATACCGCCGTTATTCCAGAGATTATTTTGCCCACGTTTAATTTTCAGCGGGCTTTCTGAACCTACGTTACGCTCAAAAATTTCCGAGTAGTTACCCACCTGTTTGATGATGTTATAGGCCCATTTATTATCCAACTTCAGATCCTTGCCGTAATCGCCTTCTTTACCCAGCAGATGTGCCATATCAGGCGTTGCTGGATTAGCCGCTTTTTCATCGACGTTCTGGGAATTGATGCCCATCTCTTCAGCATTCAGCATGGCGAAAAGCGTCCAGCGTACAATCGAGAACCATTCATCATCGCCACGACGAACTACCGGCCCAAGCGGTTCTTTAGAGATAACCTCCGGTAAGACAATCCATTCAGCCGGGTTGCTTAATTTGATCCGCAGGGCATACAGTTGTGATTGATCCGAGGCCAGCGTATCGCAGCGACCAGATTCCAGTGCCTTCGCTGATTCGTCAGAGCGATCGAAAGTCACTGGTGTGTACTTCATATTGTTTGCCTTAAAGTAATCGGCAACATTGAGTTCGGTATCAGTACCCGCCTGAATACAGACGGTAGCGCCATCCAGTTCTTTCGCGCTTTTTAGCCCCGCTTTATCGTGCGTCAGGAAGCCAATGCCGTCGTAATAAGTGACGCCAGTAAATGCCATTCCCATCCCGGCATCGCGAGATGAAGTCCAGGTCGTATTACGGGAGAGCAAATCCACCTCCCCTGACTGTAAAGCCGTGAAGCGTTCTTTTGCAGTGAGCGGGGTATATTTCACTTTCGTGTCGTCACCAAAT
Organism: Escherichia sp. WS547; assembly: GCF_046486065.1. Taxonomy (NCBI): domain Bacteria; kingdom Pseudomonadati; phylum Pseudomonadota; class Gammaproteobacteria; order Enterobacterales; family Enterobacteriaceae; genus Escherichia; species Escherichia sp. WS547. Next base: position 4,703 of record NZ_JBJQMA010000003.1, read on the forward strand.
AGAGCTGCCGCAACACCACGACAAACATCTACATCAATACCTGAAAACTTACCGTCAGCATCGGCATAAGAGAACCCAGGTAATCCATCACTGATCCCGCATTGCACAAAACCTTTTTTCTGAACGGCATCAAGCGTCGCGCCAGCATGCGCCTGATTTGCAACGGCAAGCAGCACGCTGGCGGCAGCCAGTGTGGCTATCATCATCTTTTTCATAATGCTTCCTGTGAGGCGAAAATTATCGTTATAGGACGTTTGGGAAACGTCTTTTACCTGTCTGTGGCCATCCTCTTATAAGCAAAAGTAGTGCCAGTTTTTGCGCACGATTTCGCGTCGCAATAAGCTGAGTGTAGACAGGAAATAATAAAAACAGCGCCCCGCAATGGTGCGAAAATGAAACATGCGCCACATTTTGGCGCAAAATATTTACGCATTTTTTACTAAGCAGAATAATGATTGTTAGCGTGAGTATATTTCTGGTAGGAAGTGTGAAAATTAAATTGATGCGTTATTTCGAAAGCAGCGAAATAACGCGATATAACATGCTAAATCAGCAGGGAATTACCCAGCAGAATATAGCAATATTTTATCTTATGGAGAGATACTGTATCGTTAAACAGAGCGCGGTACTCCGCGCCCTGTGCAGTTATTTCGACAGAGCGATGATCCCCATCGTCAGGCCAGCAACAGCTGCTGCCCCGCCAGCAATAGCCCCAGCCGTTTCCCAGTTATCCTGAGTCGTGCCTTTCATACAGGTATTGGTGTGAACCAGTCGACCCTGATCATCATAAACCGGAACGCAGGGCGAATCGTGAGCACAGCCCGCCAGCAATGCGGTGAGCAATGCCACAGGAATTAATCTTTTCATGGTGTTACCTCAGTAATAAACGCTAACGCTTAATAAGTTAACTCTCTTATTAACGAGCTGAATGCCATTTTATCACCGGAGGTTATAAATCTTGCGGAATGAATAATGACAAATTATGTGAATTGTAAAAATAGTGAAGGGAGCGGGAACTATAGAAAGTTTTTAAAGAGTGAGAAGAAGAATATCTTATTAATTTTTATGGGTTTCACTGAAAATAATAAAGGCACCCGAAAGTGCCTTTATGTTTCTGATTTATCCTTTAAAGCAACGGCGGATCACCACAAAGAACACCGGCACGAAGAAGATTGCCAGCAACGTTGCAGAAACCATCCCGCCCATTACCCCGATACCCACTGCGTTCTGCGCGCCACTGCCGGCACCGTTACTGATAGCTAGCGGTAATACGCCGAGAATAAAGGCGAGAGAGGTCATCAGGATAGGACGCAGACGCATACGTACTGCCATTAGTGTCGCTTCAACAACACCTTTACCCTCTTTCTCCATGAGATCTTTAGCGAACTCAACAATCAAAATAGCGTTTTTAGCCGACAAGCCAATTGTCGTTAGCAAGCCCACCATAAAGTAGACGTCATTTTTTTGATTAAAGAGTGTCGCCGCCAGTAGCACGCCGACAATCCCTAACGGCACGACCAACATAACCGAGACAGGAATTGACCAGCTTTCATAGAGTGCAGCAAGGCACAGGAAAACAACCACAAAGGAAATTGCTACCAGAGCGGGAGCCTGGTTTCCCGATAAGCGTTCCTGATATGACATACCCGTCCAGTCATAACCAATGCCAGCTGGTAATTGTGATGCAAGGTTTTCCATCAACGCCATGGCATCGCCGGAACTGGTTCCTGGCGCGGCTTCCCCCTGAATCTCCATTGACGGCAGACCGTTGTAGCGTTCCAGTCGCGGAGAGCCATACACCCAATGTGAAGTGGTAAAGGCAGAGAATGGCACCATTTCGCCATTGGCGCTACGGACATAAAGTTTATCGACATCTTCTGGCAGCATACGAAATTTGGCATCTGCCTGAACATACACCTTTTTTACGCGACCACGGTCAATGAAGTCGTTAACGTAAGTCCCACCCAACGCCGTTGAAATGGTCTGATTGATGTCAGAAAGTGAAACACCTAATGCCTGCGCCTTTTCCTGGTCAACTTCCAGTTTAAACTGCGCGGTGTCTTCCAGACCATTAGGACGCACGCTGACTAAGCTGGCAGGATGTTGCGCCGCCATGCCAAGCAACTGGTTACGGGCCTGGGTCAGGGCATCATGACCCAGCCCAGCCTGATCAATTAACTCAAAGTCGAAACCCGTTGCCGTGCCCAGTTCAACAATGGCTGGCATATTGAATGGAATGACAAAACCGTCGCGGATCTTGCCCAATTCCATTTTGGCACGATGGATTACCGCTTCCGCACTGTTTTCGTCACCACTACGCTCTTCCCACGGTTTCAGACTGACGAAAGCCATACCGGCGTTTTGTGCCTGGCCGCTGAAGCTAAAGCCGTTAACCGTAAAGACACTTTCTACGTTCGCTTTCTCGTTCTTCAGATAGTAATCCGTCACTTGATCCAACACTTTTTGCGTCCGCTCTTGCGTCGCGCCAGCGGGTAACTGAATCATAGTCAGAAAGACACCCTGATCCTCTTCAGGTAAGAAGGAAGACGGAAGACGTAAAAACAACACCACCATTCCAGCAACAATTAGTGCATAGATCAGTAAATATCGTCCTGTGGAACCGAGGATTTTGCCGACGCTGTTGGTGTAGTGGTTAACGCTATGATCGAAGGTGGTATTAAACCAGCCGAAGAAACCGCCCTTATTTTCGTGATGCTCAGCAGAGACGGGTTTGAGCAGTGTTGCACATAACGCTGGGGTAAGAATCAATGCCACCAGAACAGAAAGCGCCATTGCCGAAACGATGGTGATAGAGAACTGGCGGTAAATTGCCCCAGTAGAACCGCCGAAGAATGCCATTGGAATAAATACCGCTGACAGCACCATCGCGATACCCACCAGTGCGCCCTGGATTTGCGACATTGATTTTTCCGTCGCATCTTTTGGCGGGAGCTTATCCTCCATCATCACGCGCTCGACGTTCTCCACCACCACTATCGCATCATCGACGAGCAGCCCGATGGCAAGCACCATCCCGAACATCGTTAGTGTGTTGATGGAGTAACCAAAAGCGGCGAGGATGGCAAACGTCCCTAACAACACCACGGGTACCGCAATGGTGGGGATCAGCGTTGCTCGCATATTCTGCAAGAACAGATACATCACCAGGAACACCAGCATAATAGCTTCGAACAGCGTTTTTACCACTTCGTGAATAGAAAGCTGGACGAATGGCGTGGTGTCATAAGGGTAGAGAACCTTCATTCCCTGCGGGAAGAATGGCTGTAATTCCGCCAGTTTTGCCTTAATGGCTTTCGCGGTATCGAGAGCATTCGCGCCGGTTGCCAGCTTAATCCCCAGGCCCGCCGCCGGTTTACCGTTGATGCGAGCGATAACGTTATAGTTTTCACCGCCAAGTTCAACCCGTGCGACATCTTTCAGGCGTACCACCGAGCCGTCACTGTTTACGCGCAAGGTCACTTTGCCGAATTCTTCCGGATTTTTTAACCGCGTCTGAGCAATAATCGAGGCGTTCAACTGTTGCCCTGGTAACGCTGGCGTTCCGCCCAACTGTCCGGCAGCGATCTGATCGTTCTGTACCTTCAACTGGTTAATCACATCAACAGGCGTCAGTTTATATTTGTTTAGCAGATCGGCGTCCAACCAGATACGCATCGCATACTGTGCGCCGAAAAGCTGTACGTCACCGACGCCATTCAGACGGCTAAGCGTATCTTTAACGTTAGAGGCCACATAGTCCGAGATATCGTCCTGTGTGGTGTCTGGGTTATCAGAGACAAAGCCCGCCACCATCAAATAGCTGCTACTGGACTTTTCAACACTGATCCCCTGCTGCTGTACTTCCTGCGGCAGCAACGGCGTGGCGAGCTGGAGTTTGTTCTGCACCTGCACTTGCGCGATATCAGGATCGGTCCCGGACTGGAAGGTAAGGGTAATTGTCACGCTACCGGCGGAATCGCTGGTGGAGGACATATACATCAGGTTATCGATACCGTTCATATTCTGTTCGATAACCTGCGTCACCGTATCCTGCACGGTCTGCGCATCAGCGCCCGGATAGTTTGCTGAAACAGAAACCGCAGGCGGTGCAATGGTTGGGTATTGGGCGACGGGCAATTGTAGGATCGCCAGTGCGCCCGCCATCATCAGAATAATGGCCAGCACCCATGCAAATATCGGTCGTCGAATAAAAAAGTTTGCCATGTCAGATTGCCTTACTTCGATGCAGAATCTGCGGGGGTATCGGTAGTGGCTTTAACCTGCTCTCCCGGACGCGCTTTTTGCAGGCCGCTGACAATGACTTGATCGCCAGATTTCAGACCTTCGCTAATCAACCATTTATCGCCAATCGCCTGACTGGCAACGACAGGGCGCGCTTCCACCTGACTTTTATCGTTAACAATCAGCACGGTTGCATCACCACGCGGTGTGCGGCTAACGCCTTGTTGCGGGATAAGAATGGCGTCAGGTTGGACGCCTTCATCAATCCGTGCACGCACAAACATACCCGGCAAAAGCGTATGTTGCGGGTTAGGGAAGACAGCACGTAGGGTTATGGAGCCGGTGCTTTCATCAACGGTCACATCAGAGAATTGCAGCGTACCTTTCAGGGGATAGGTTTGACCGTTTTCCATGACCAACTCTACGTTGCTGGTGGCGTTTTCCTTATGCAAATTTCCTTGCTCTACGGATTGCTTCAGCCTCATAAAATCGTTGCTGGATTGGGTCACATCAACGTAGATAGGATCGAGCTGCTGGACAGTCGCCAGTTCAGTCGTTTGCCCATTAGTGACAAGAGCGCCTTCGGTCACGGTCGATTTGCCGATACGTCCGCTAATTGGCGCAGTCACTTTGGTATAAGCGAGATTGATGCGAGCGCTTTCGACCGTGGCTTTTGCGGCAATCACGGCGGCATCGGCCTGGCGAGCATCAGCAATGGCCTGGTCGTACTCCTGCTGACTGATGTATTTCGTACCCACGAGCGGAACGTAACGTTTTACCGTCAAATGCGCGATGGCGGCGGCGGCTTCACTTTTCGCCAGTTCGCCTTTCGCGCTGTCATAACTTGCCTGATAGGTCGCGGGATCGATCTGGTACAGGGACTGGCCTGCTTGCACATCGCTGCCTTCAGTGAAATTGCGATTCAGTACGATCCCGCTAACCTGTGGGCGAACTTCGGCTATACGGTAAGCATTGGTGCGGCCTGGTAATTCAGTCTTAACTTCTAACGGGGCCGTTTTCACAATATGAACGGTAACCTGCGGTTCACCGACGTGAGCTTTCTCTTCTCCCTTATCGTTACAACCGGCGATTAAAGCCGCGGAGATCAGAATAAAAGAGGGCAGGAGGAAAAACCTGGCATGTTTCGTCATTACTATTCCTCAAAAAACCAAAAGCGCGTTATTTACCCAAAAAGGCAACGCGTTAACTCGCAGAAAGAAAAATACAGTTCGCTATCCTACAAATTATCATTCGTCGATGTAAGGAATAGTTATGAATACTGGCGTCTCAAGGCACATAAACACAAAAAAAGATTAATGTTCTACTGTTTTATTTTGACGCGGGTTGAAAGAGGTAGAATCAAATCCTCGTAAATTGAAATATATATTGATAGAGTGAATGTATTTTAAGTAAATAATAAGTGTTATTTATTTGACGATTTATAGCAACTCAATATTAGCCTCTCGTATAAATACACATTAGGTGATAGATTAACCTTCGCTATTTTCTCATCCTGTGTCGAATATATTTATTTCCTGAATAATTAATCATGGCAAAAAGAACCAAAGCTGAAGCCCTGAAGACCCGGCAAGAACTGATTGAAACTGCCATCGCCCAGTTTGCGCAGCGTGGCGTAAGCAAGACGACGCTCAACGACATTGCCGACGCCGCTAACGTTACGCGTGGCGCTATCTACTGGCACTTCGAGAACAAGACCCAACTGTTTAATGAGATGTGGTTGCAACAGCCTTCATTGCGGGAGTTAATCCAGGAACACTTGACGGCTGGATTAGAGCATGACCCGTTTCAACAATTGCGTGAAAAATTGATTGTCGGCTTGCAATATATTGCCAAAATTCCCCGCCAGCAGGCGTTGCTGAAAATCTTATATCACAAATGTGAATTTAATGATGAGATGCTGGCCGAGGGAGTGATACGCGAAAAGATGGGCTTTAATCCGCAGACTCTCCGCGAAGTATTGCAGGGATGTCAGCAACAAGGTTGTATAGCAAATAATCTCGATTTAGATGTTGTGATGATTATTATTGATGGTGCCTTCAGCGGAATTGTTCAAAACTGGTTAATGAATATGGCGGGTTATGATCTTTATAAACAAGCACCCGCACTGGTCGATAACGTATTAAGAATGTTCATGCCAGATGAAAACATAACGAAATTAATTCATAAAACGAATGAATTAAGTGTCATATAAATTCACATTCTGTCCTGAAAATTCAGTTCGTCACAGTTAACCAGTTTTAGTGGATTAACTGAGTTCATATTGCGGCATTTGTCTGTTTCTGTTGCGAGCAGTTCAATCCACTGCATCAGTAAAGTATCAAACAGAAAAACGAAGACAGCGAAAACGACGAGCCACCAATACTTGCGAATCATTACCTGAGCCTGTGCATGTTTAACCAAGTCTGGCAGGAAATATACACGAAATGAATAATCTGAAAACCAGGCTTACACTTCCTTTACTTTGCAATGAGATCGGGGTCAACTTCGCTTAACCTGCTTCGTTTTGACAGGTTGCCGGTCTTTCTTTTTTTCACTTTCGCCAGTTCTTCCGCAGAGTAATGCGACGCGACATCCAGCCGTCGAAGCCCCATTTTGATGTACTCGCTGTTGATCTCAATACCAATGAATTTTCGCCCACTGGCGACGGCTACGGCACCGGTAGTAAAGCTACCAGCAAACGGGTCGAGAACGATATCGCCTGGGTTGGAAGAGGCGAGAATAATGCGTTTCAGTAAGGCTTCCGGTTTTTGCGTCGGGTGGTTTTCATATTCATCCATCAAATAACGCACGCGCGGAAAATCCCAGACGTTACCCGGTACTTTTTGATGATTGTAAGGCTGTGGAGGGTTTTTGCGATAATCGATCAACGCGCGCTGCGATCCGGTTTTGGCTTCTACCAGAATAGCATCACCGTTGAATGTGTAGTTCTTTGCGTCTTTCACCATCATCAGGATGGGTTCGTACATGGAGCCGTAGTGTTTTTTCGCCTGCACTCCAGAACTGTCATATGACCAGACGATGCGACTTTTGATGGTAAAAAGCTTGCGGCACTGGAGATCGATAAAGGGCATGTTTTCCGTGCTATTCATGATGTACATGCTGCCCTGCTTTTTCAGAACGCGATGGCACTCTGCAATCACTTCAAACAGCCAGTCGATAAACAGATCTTCTTTCCAGGCTTCGATCAGACCATCAAAATTTTTACCGATGTTATACGGTGGGTCGGCAAAGATCAGATCGACACTTTCGGCGGGGATCTTTTTAAGTTCGGTTAATGCATCACCCTGGATGATGGTCTTTGCTTCATTACCAAATCGGGTCGGTTCACATCCTGTTCTCATGGTCACTCCCTTTGTGACACCTATAAAAAAGGCGCTTCCCCATGCCGAGTAGCGCCTTTTTAATCAAGCATTTAGCTAACCTGAATTAGTTCATGCCGTATTTTTTCAATTTTTTACGCAGCGTACCACGGTTGATGCCCATCATCAGCGCAGCACGGGTCTGGTTACCACGGGTGTATTGCATCACCATGTCCAACAGGGGCTGTTCTACTTCAGCCAGTACCAGCTCATAGAGGTCATTCACATCCTGACCGTTCAGTTGAGCAAAATAGTTCTTCAGTGCCTGTTTAACCGAGTCACGCAGGGGTTTTTGGGTTACCTGATCCTGAGAGTTAACGGTAGAAACGGTCAGTACGTCAGAATTTACGCGTTGTTCGAACATAGTTCTGTCAGCTCTTTATTTCTGTTTACGCAAAATTTTCGAAGTATGCCTCCAACGCCTCCAGCTGTTCGCTGGCATCCTCAATGGCGTTGAATGTGCGCCGAAACTGGTCATTTGGAGCGTGTTCCTGGAGATACCAGGAAACGTGTTTACGTGCAATTCGGTACCCTTTTGCCGGACCATAAAAGTCATGCAGTTCCCGAACGTGCGCGCAAAGCAAGCGCTTAACCTCTGCCAAAGGCAGCGGGGGCAGCAACTCCCCAGTGTCCAGATAATGCTGGATTTCCCGAAAGATCCAGGGTCTTCCCTGAGCTGCGCGGCCTATCATCAGGGCATCCGCCCCTGTATAGTCGAGCACAGCTCTGGCTTTAAGCGGGTCAGTAATGTCGCCATTCGCGATAACCGGAATGGAAACTTTCTGCTTAACTGCCCGAATACTGTCGTACTCAGCTTCTCCATTGAACAAACAGGCGCGTGTACGGCCATGAATGGTCAGAGCCTGAATGCCACAGTCTTCAGCCAGTTGGGCAATCTCTTCGCAGTTACGGTGTTCCGGTGCCCAGCCAGTGCGAATTTTCAGGGTAACAGGAACGTCCACTGCATTGACGACCTCGGTAAGGATCGATTTAACGACATCCGGGTACTGCAAGAGGGCTGAACCTGCGAGCTTGCGATTCACTTTTTTAGCCGGGCAACCCATATTGATATCAATAATCTGGGCACCGCTTTCCACGTTAATACGTGCTGCATCTGCCATTTCTTTCGGATCGCTACCAGCAATTTGCACGGTGCGAATACCGGGTTCATCAATGTGCACCATCCGTAAACGAGATTTGTCGCTTTCCCAAACCTGAGGGTTAGAAGACATCATCTCGGATACTGTCAATCCGGCTCCCATCTCGTAGCACAACGTCCGAAAAGGTCTGTCTGTAATGCCAGCCATGGGCGCTGCGATCAGGCGATTTCTGAGCTGATATTGTCCGATGCGCATGAGTTAAGAAATGACCATACTGTGACTGCAAGGCGGCGTATATTACGCATTTTTTGCACGAGATGAAAGGCCAAACTTTGACCAATCCTCTGAGATGGATCAAAGAATTGCATTTAAAATGAGCGTGGCGCGATAATTACTCATAAAAATCATCATATTAGAAAATGTTGACTAAAATTTACACTCAAAGAAATTTGAGTAAGTTCTCAATTTTTCTTTATGAATGAAAATTTTGGCACGCAAATTTGCGTAAATAATCGGCAAATTAACGTGCCTTTTGTGACATCGCTCGCACTTCGCTCTGCGTCACCCTACGGCGATGCGAAGGTTAATTCTTACGACCGGTAATGCGGCACCACTCTTCTTTTTCCACGACCGGGTCCAGAGCGAAGCTGTCGGCATAAGCTTCGCAAACGCTCTCTGCCTGGCTTGCCAGAATACCGGAAAGGCCCAGCAAACCGCCTGAAACTGGCAGGACGCTGATTAACGGTGCCAGTTCACGTAATGGGCCTGCAAGGATGTTAGCGACCACCACGTCGGCTTTCATTTCTTCTGGCTGATCTTTCGGTAAGTAGAGTTCCAGACGGTCAGAGACGCCATTACGTTCCGCGTTGTCGCGGCTGGCCTGAATCGCCTGCGGATCAATATCAATACCAATGGCTTTTGCTGCACCCAGTTTCAGCGCCGCGATAGCCAGAATGCCGGAACCGCAGCCAAAGTCGATGACTGTTTTACCGGTTAAATCGAGGCTGTCGAGCCATTGCAGGCACAGAGAGGTAGTTGGATGGGTACCCGTACCAAACGCCAGCCCTGGGTCTAACATCACGTTGACGGCGTTTTCGTCCGGCACATCACGCCAGCTTGGGCAGATCCACAGTCGTTCACCAAAGCGCATCGGGTGGAAATTATCCATCCATTCGCGCTCCCAGTCTTTATCTTCCAGTTGTTCGATTTTATGCGCGAAGCCCGCGCCGAGCAGCGGATGGTTTTCCAGAATCGCCACCACGTCGTTCATATCGGTTTCAGCGTCGAACAGACCAATCACATCGGTGTCGCCCCACAGGCGCGTTTCGCCCGGCAGCGGCTCAAATACAGGCGTATCGTGGGTATCCTGAAAAGTGATAGAAACGGCACCCGCTTCCATCAGCGCATCGCTAAGATCTTCCGCGTTCGCGCCGGTAGTGTTCAGTTTCAGTTGGATCCAAGGCATGGCAAAACTCTTTATTTATCAGTAGTCAAAACGGTAGCTTGCGGGACGGGTGTACCGAAACGGTTTCCGACCAGGAAAGCCAGCAAACTTAGTAGTAACGAGGGCACGATAGGGTGGAAGCCCAGGTACTGAATATTCAGCGTCGCGAGTACGGCATACAGTACGCCGCCAACGATCATCGCACTTAGCGCGCCTTTGGCGTTGGCGCGTTCCCAGTAAAGACCCAGCACCAGCGGCCACAGGAAAACGGCTTCCAGCCCACCGAAGGCCAGCAAATTCAGCCAGATGATCATTTCTGGCGGCTTCCAGGCGGCAAGCAGCAGCAACGCACCGAGAACTAACGTAATTACCGCCGACATCCGCTTCAGACGCGTCTCGTTTTGCATTTGATCCGGACGGATATTCAAATAGAGATCTTTAATGATCGTAGCGGAACTTTGCAGCAACTGGGCATTGATCGTCGACATGATCGCAGCCATAGGTGCAGCCAGGAAGATCCCGGCAGCAAACGGTGGCAACACTTTTACCATTAACGTCGGGATCACCAGGTCCGGTACGGTGAGATCGGGGATCACCGCCCGACCTAACGCTCCGGCCAGGTGCATACCGAACATCAGGATTGCGACGACAATCGTACCGATGATGATCCCCCGATGTACGGCTTTGCTGTCTTTATAAGAGATACAGCGCACCGCAGTATGCGGCAGGCCAATCACGCCAAAACACACCAGCACCCAGAACGACGTCATAAAGGCAGGCGACAGAATATCGTCAGCGCCTTGTGGCGTAACCAGTTGCGGATCGATGGTTTGCAGCGTCTCTACCGCATTGCTTAAGCCGCCAGCAGCATGGACCACGCCAATAAGCAGCACAATGGTGCCAATCAGCATCACCAGCCCTTGCATGGTGTCGTTCAGCACGCTGGCGCGAAAGCCGCCGAAGGCGGTGTAGAGCGCAATGCTGATGCCAAAAATCAGCAAACCTGTTTCATAAGGAATACCCGCCGCGGTTTCCAGCAGACGCGCACCGCCGATAAACTGCACGGTCATCGCACCAACGAACGCAACCAGCAAACTTAAACTCGCCAGCCACACCAGCAGACGACTCTGGTAGCGGGCAAATAGCATATCGTTCAGCGTCACCGCATTGTAGCGGCGCGCAAGAATCGCGAACTTCTTGCCGAGAATACCGAGCGAAAGCCAGACCGCAGGAAGCTGAATCATCGCCAGCAATACCCAACCCAGGCCGTATTTATAAGCAGCTCCAGGCCCGCCGATAAACGAACTGGCACTGATATAGGTCGCGGTGAGCGTCATCGCCAGCACAATACCGCCCATAGAGCGGCTACCGAGGAAATACTCATTAAGGAAGGTGCCGGTGCTCCGTTTACGCATCGCATAAACAGAGATACCGAACACCACCACCAGATAGGCGACCAGCGGTAGAATCACTTCAAGCTGCATCGTCATCCTCCAGTGGGATATCGCGATAGATAAATTTCACCATCGCCCAGCACAGTCCAATAAACAGCAGCGGCGTCAGGATGCAGGCCATCTCAAACCAGCGCGGAAAGCCGGTAAAACCGGGGGCAACGCCAGGTAAGTAAGCGGCTACTAACCATACCGCCAGATACAAAAGGGTCAGCCCCAGCGCCCAGCGCGCCTCTTTATGGGCCTGAACAAAACGAGTGTCCATTTTTTGTCCCTGATGGGTGAAGAAAGCGGGGATTGTACCTTATGGGGGTTGTCGATCCCCAGTAATAAAAAAGGCCGGAAAATCCGGCCTTTTGACGCTTTTGCAGTCTTATTTTTCCTGAAGACCGAGTTTTTTCTCCAGATAGTGGATATTAGTACCACCATGCTGGAAGTTCTCGTCATTCATGATGCGGATCTGCAGATCAACGTTGGTTTTGATACCGTCGATGATCAGCTCCTGCAGCGCATTCTTCATGCGGGCAATCGCCACGTCACGGTTTTCACCGTAGCAAATCAGCTTACCGATCATTGAGTCATAGTACGGCGGTACGGTGTAGCCCGCGTAGATATGAGACTCCCAACGTACGCCAAAACCGCCAGGTGCGTGGAAACGGGTGATTTTGCCCGGACTTGGCAGGAAGGTGTTCGGATCTTCGGCGTTGATACGACATTCCACCGCATGGCCGCGAACGTGAACTTCTTCTTGCTTGATCGACAGCGGTTGACCGGCAGCGATACGCAGCTGTTCTTTGATCAGGTCAACGCCGGTGATCATTTCGGTAACCGGATGTTCTACCTGAATACGGGTGTTCATTTCGATGAAATAGAACTCGCCGTTTTCGAACAGGAACTCGAAAGTACCTGCACCGCGATAGCCGATATCAACACACGCTTTAGCGCAACGTTCGCCGATGTAGCGACGCAGTTCCGGGGTAATGCCCGGTGCTGGTGCTTCTTCGACCACTTTCTGGTGGCGGCGCTGCATGGAGCAGTCACGTTCCGCCAGATAGATAGCGTTGCCCTGACCGTCAGCCAGTACCTGAATCTCGACGTGGCGAGGATTTTCCAGGTATTTCTCCATGTAAACCATATCGTTGCTGAAAGCAGCTTTCGCTTCCGCACGGGTCATGGAGATGGATTGTGCCAGTTCAGCGTCGCCGCGCACTACGCGCATACCGCGACCGCCGCCGCCGCCGGAGGCTTTGATAATCACCGGATAACCAATGCGTTTAGCAATGGCGCGGTTTTTATCCATATCGTCGCCCAGCGGGCCGTCAGAACCCGGTACGCAAGGAACGCCCGCTTTTTTCATCGCCGCGATTGCGGATACTTTGTCGCCCATCAGGCGAATGGTTTCTGCTTTCGGGCCGATGAAGATAAAGCCGGAGCGTTCAACCTGCTCGGCAAAGTTGGCGTTCTCGGAGAGGAAGCCGTAACCCGGATGGATTGCTACTGCGCCGGTGATTTCAGCGGCGCTGATGATTGCCGGGATGTTCAGATAACTTTTTACTGACGGAGCAGGGCCGATACAGACCGTTTCATCTGCCAGTAATACGTGTTTTAGATCGCGATCCGCGCTGGAGTGTACAGCGACAGTCTTGATGCCCAGTTCTTTACAGGCACGAAGAATACGCAATGCAATCTCGCCGCGGTTGGCAATAACAATTTTATCCAGCATGTTCGCCTCGTTACTCGATGACGACCAGCGGCTCGTCAAATTCTACCGGTTGTCCACTTTCGACCAGAATTGCTTTCACGGTACCGGATTTGTCCGCTTCGATCTGGTTCATCATTTTCATGGCTTCAACGATGCACAGGGTATCGCCCACGTTGACTTTCTGACCCACTTCGATGAACGCTTTCGCGTCCGGGCTTGGGGTGCGGTAGAAAGTACCAACCATCGGGGAACGTACGATGTGACCACTGATTTCCGCTGCTGCTGGCGCTTCCATGGAAGGAACGGTCGCCGGAGCGGCTGCGTTAGATTGAGCTGGCTGCTGCATCATTGGTGCAGCGTAAGCTTGTTGCATCACAGGGAAACTTGCGGCAGGAGCTGCACGGCTAATGCGTACTGACTCTTCGCCTTCAGAAATTTCCAGTTCGGAGATGCCTGATTCTTCAACCAGCTCGATCAGTTTTTTAATCTTACGAATATCCATGAGTGGGTTCCGTACTCTTTGTTTAGTGTGATTGTGACAGGCGTTTCACCGCCGTCTGTAAAGCGTATGCCCCGACAGCTGTATGCATAGCGATAAATTCCAGCAGGCCGGGACGCCGGTCTATTTTGCCCCAGAGTGTCAATGTTAGACTTGACGGACATTGTGCAGCGATCTGCTGCTATCCTCCGGCAAAAAACAAAATATACCTTCGTTGCGCCAATGTCACCTTTTCCGCAGCGCAAAAACTGCGTCAGGGAGGACGAGGTCGCACATTATAACGATTTCGTAGCAATTGGCAGCTAAATACTGGTCTTATCAGGGAAGATAATCAACAGCTAACATGTAAATAACCTTCAACACCGTGTAATTTGCAACAAGCCGCACAATTCACGAAATTAGCGCCATCATCGACGGAACTTCTTATAACGTAAGGTGAAAAGCTGTAAAGCCAGCCCTGCGAAGATGAGGGGCTGCAATGAGATAATCTTCACAGACCACAAATAATGTAGGGATGCCAGGATCGCGACAAGATAGACGACATTACGCAGCGGTTGCTGAGGATTACGCAATTTTCACTTCATCGTCTGGATAGATGTGAATGCTAAAGCACGCAAAATCAACCGACTGACAATGCTCAGCATCAAATACGTTCGAGTGGTTAATTTGCAGGCAAATAAAATCAGATTATTCACCCCATGGTACCAGAAATCAGTAACAGGTTAAGCGTAGCGTCGCCCAGGCAAAGCACCATAAACCTAACAGGCGACGGAGGCGTATCAATAATGGCTGTTTAGTGGAGTAACAGTGCGCATCAATTTATGGTCAGTCGAAATCATGACTTTCCAGTTTGGATGATGTTGTACAACTTCATGACCAAGATGTTTGACGAAAGCTGTCCGGCTAACCGCTTTTCCCGTTAACCGATTGAATAATGATTTCAAAATGAGTTCCCTCTCTTATTAATCCTTGCTAAATGGTTAGTTAACCTTCACCAGCGTGCGACCCTGGATCTGGTTATTAATGATGGCCTCGGCAAACTTCGGTGCCTCTGCCAGAGATATCTCTTGTGCCGCCTGGGTATAGAATGATTCCGGTAAATCGGCGACCAGTCGCTGCCAGGCTTGTGCGCGGCGTGCTGGTGGCGTCATCACTGAATCCACCCCCTGTAAACGGACATTACGCAGAATAAATGGCATGACCGTGGTTGGCAGAGTAAAACCACCCGCCAGACCACAGGCCGCCACGCAGCCGCCGTAATTCATTTGCGCCAGCACTTTTGCAAGCACTTTGTCGCCAACGGTGTCAATTGCCCCAGCCCAGACTTGTTTTTCCAGAGGACGGGATTCGGCAAACTCATCGCGAGGGAGAATACGGCTGGCTCCTAAACTTTTCAGATATTCATGGGTACTTTCGCGACCAGAAACGGCAACGACCTGATAACCCAACTTATGCAGCAGCGCCACGGCGGTACTGCCGACGCCACCACTGGCACCCGTCACGACAATCTCCCCATCCTGCGGGCGAACACCAGCATCTTCCAGCGCCATCACACACAGCATGGCGGTAAAACCGGCAGTACCGATAATCATTGCTTTACGCGCGTCCAGCCCTTGCGGCATGGCAACCAGCCAGTCACCTTTCACTCGCGCCTGTTCCGCCAGCCCCCCCCAGTGGTTTTCACCAACGCCCCAGCCAGTGAGTAACACCTCCTGACCGGCATGAAAACGCGGATCTTCGCTGGTGCGTACAGTTCCGGCAAAATCGATCCCAGGAATCATCGGAAAATTACGGATGATTTTTCCCTTACCGGTAATTGCCAGCGCATCTTTGTAGTTCAGGCTCGACCAGTGAACATCAACCGTGACATCGCCCTCCGGCAGGCGACTTTCGTCCAGAGTCTGTACCGATGCGAGAGTTTTGCCGTCCTGCTGTTCTAAAAGTAACGCCTGCATAAGTGGTCCTCATGTGCATGATGGATTGGAAAATAATTTCTGAAGACTATACTCGCTAATGGAAAAGCAAAGCCGATGAAGCGCAATAAATTGCGAGATAAATCTGATTTGCTAGTATGCCCGCTTCCTCACTATCGGAGTTAACACAAGGATGAGATTAACGACGAAATTTTCGGCCTTTGTTACGCTGCTCACCGGGTTAACAATTTTTGTGACTTTGCTGGGCTGTTCGCTAAGTTTCTACAACGCCATTCAGTATAAGTTTAGTCATCGCGTTCAGGCGGTGGCGACGGCGATTGATACCCATCTTGTGTCGAATGACTTCAGCGCATTAAGGCCACAAATTACCGAATTAATGATGTCAGCAGATATCGTTCGTGTAGACCTGCTGCATGGTGATAAACAGGTTTATACCCTCGCCAGAAATGGTAGTTATCGTCCGGTTGGCACCAGCGATCTGTTTCGCGAACTGAGCGTTCCGTTGATAAAGCATCCGGGGATGTCGCTGCGTCTGGTTTATCAGGATCCGATGGGCAACTATTTCCATTCGTTGATGACCACCGCGCCGCTCACGGGGGCGATTGGCTTTATCATTCTTATGCTCTTCCTGGCGGTACGCTGGTTACAACGGCAACTTGCCGGGCAAGAATTGCTGGAAACCCGGGCTACTCGTATCTTAAACGGTGAGCGTGGCTCTAATGTGTTGGGAACCATCTATGAATGGCCGCCCAGAACCAGCAGTGCGCTGGATACGCTGCTTCGTGAAATTCAGAACGCACGCGAACAACACAGCCGTCTTGATACGCTGATCCGCTCTTATGCCGCCCAGGACATGAAAACCGGCCTCAATAACCGACTCTTTTTCGATAATCAGTTAGCAACGTTACTGGAAGATCAAGAGAAAGTAGGTACCCACGGGATCGTGATGATGATTCGTCTGCCGGATTTCAATATGTTGAGTGATACCTGGGGGCACAGCCAGGTTGAAGAACAGTTCTTCTCTCTGACGAATCTGCTATCGACATTTATGATGCGCTACCCTGGCGCACTGCTGGCGCGTTACCACCGCAGTGATTTTGCTGTGCTGTTACCGCACCGGACGTTAAAAGAGGCAGAGAGCATCGCCGGTCAGTTAATCAAAGCCGTCGATACCTTGCCGAACAATAAAATGCTCGATCGCGACGATATGATCCACATTGGTATCTGCGCCTGGCGTAGTGGTCAGGATACCGAGCAGGTAATGGAACATGCAGAGTCTGCCACGCGTAATGCGGGATTGCAGGGCGGCAATAGCTGGGCTATTTACGATGACTCGTTGCCTGAAAAAGGACGCGGTAATGTTCGCTGGCGTACGCTTATCGAGCAAATGCTGAGTCGCGGCGGCCCGCGCCTTTATCAAAAACCGGCGGTTACTCGCGAAGGTCAGGTTCATCATCGCGAACTCATGTGCCGCATCTTCGATGGTAATGAAGAGGTTAGCTCGGCGGAGTATATGCCGATGGTCTTGCAGTTTGGCTTATCGGAAGAGTATGACCGCCTGCAAATCAGCCGTCTTATTCCACTATTGCGTTACTGGCCTGAGGAAAATCTGGCGATTCAGGTTACCGTTGAGTCGCTGATTCGCCCGCGTTTTCAGCGTTGGCTGCGCGATACGTTAATGCAATGTGAAAGATCGCAACGAAAACGCATAATTATTGAACTTGCAGAGGCCGATGTAGGTCAACATATCAGTCGTTTACAACCTGTTATTCGTTTAGTGAATGCTTTAGGGGTACGGGTAGCCGTCAACCAGGCTGGTTTGGCGCTGGTAAGCACCAGTTGGATCAAAGAACTTAATGTTGAGTTACTCAAGCTCCATCCGGGGCTGGTCAGAAACATTGAGAAGCGAACGGAGAACCAGCTGCTGGTTCAAAGCCTGGTGGAAGCCTGCTCCGGGACCAGCACCCAGGTTTACGCCACCGGTGTGCGTTCGCGAAGCGAGTGGCAGACCCTGATTCAGCGCGGTGTTACAGGTGGGCAAGGGGATTTTTTCGCGTCCTCACAGCCACTTGATACTAACGTGAAAAAATATTCACAAAGATACTCGGTTTAACCTGCCGTTTAATCCGTTTTCACGTAGAATAACGCGCGCTGCGTCTCATGGGAGTGTGCTTGTCTGCTCGCCAGATTGTTGCAGCACATATGCAGATGAATGACCTTACGCGGTTGCAAACAGGCGAGGAATGCTGCTGATGCATTAAGCCTTTCTGGACTCAGGCAGAGATTTGTAACAAAGGAAACGAACTGCACTAATTTTCACCGTAGCAGATGATTTTTGCGCCTTGTCGCTGCTGCGTGTGGTTGGTAAAGTAAGCGGATTTTCTTTTCCGCCCCAGCTTTCAGGATTATCCCTTAGTATGTTGAAAAAATTTCGTGGCATGTTTTCCAATGACTTGTCCATTGACCTGGGTACTGCGAATACCCTCATTTATGTAAAAGGACAAGGCATCGTATTGAATGAGCCCTCCGTGGTGGCCATTCGTCAGGATCGTGCCGGTTCACCGAAAAGCGTAGCTGCAGTAGGTCATGACGCGAAGCAGATGCTGGGCCGTACGCCGGGCAATATTGCTGCCATTCGCCCAATGAAAGACGGCGTTATCGCCGACTTCTTCGTGACTGAAAAAATGCTCCAGCACTTCATCAAACAAGTGCACAGCAACAGCTTTATGCGTCCAAGCCCGCGCGTTCTGGTTTGTGTGCCGGTTGGCGCGACCCAGGTTGAACGCCGCGCAATTCGTGAATCCGCGCAGGGCGCTGGTGCCCGTGAAGTCTTCCTGATTGAAGAACCGATGGCTGCCGCAATTGGTGCTGGCCTGCCGGTTTCTGAAGCGACCGGTTCTATGGTGGTTGATATCGGTGGTGGTACCACTGAAGTTGCTGTTATCTCCTTGAACGGCGTGGTTTACTCCTCTTCCGTGCGCATTGGTGGTGACCGTTTCGACGAAGCTATCATCAACTATGTGCGTCGTAATTACGGTTCTCTGATCGGTGAAGCCACCGCAGAACGTATCAAGCACGAAATCGGTTCGGCTTACCCGGGCGATGAAGTCCGTGAAATCGAAGTTCGTGGCCGTAACCTGGCAGAAGGTGTTCCACGTGGTTTTACCCTGAACTCCAACGAAATCCTCGAAGCACTGCAGGAACCGCTGACTGGTATTGTGAGCGCGGTAATGGTTGCACTGGAACAGTGCCCGCCGGAACTGGCTTCCGACATCTCCGAGCGCGGCATGGTGCTCACCGGTGGTGGCGCACTGCTGCGTAACCTTGACCGTTTGTTAATGGAAGAAACCGGCATTCCAGTCGTTGTTGCTGAAGACCCGCTAACCTGTGTGGCGCGCGGTGGCGGCAAAGCGCTGGAAATGATCGACATGCACGGCGGCGACCTGTTCAGCGAAGAGTAATCGGATGCAGGCAGGGGAAGCGTCTGTTTACCCTGCCTGGTCTGATACGAGAATACGCATAACTTATGAAGCCAATTTTTAGCCGTGGCCCGTCGCTACAGATTCGCCTTATTCTGGCGGTGCTGGTGGCGCTCGGCATTATTATTGCCGACAGCCGCCTGGGGACGTTCAGTCAAATCCGTACTTATATGGATACCGCCGTCAGTCCTTTCTACTTTGTTTCCAATGCTCCTCGTGAATTGCTGGATGGCGTATCGCAGACGCTGGCCTCGCGTGACCAACTAGAACTTGAAAACCGGGCGTTACGTCAGGAACTGTTGCTGAAAAACAGTGAACTGCTGATGCTTGGACAATACAAACAGGAGAACGCGCGTCTGCGCGAGCTGCTGGGTTCCCCGCTGCGTCAGGATGAGCAGAAAATGGTGACTCAGGTTATCTCCACGGTTAACGATCCTTATAGCGATCAAGTTGTTATCGATAAAGGTAGCGTTAATGGCGTTTATGAAGGCCAGCCGGTCATCAGTGACAAAGGTGTTGTTGGTCAGGTGGTGGCCGTTGCTAAACTGACCAGTCGCGTGCTGCTGATTTGTGATGCGACCCACGCGCTGCCAATCCAGGTGCTGCGCAACGATATCCGCGTAATTGCAGCCGGTAACGGTTGTACGGATGATTTGCAGCTTGAGCATCTGCCAGCGAATACGGATATTCGTGTTGGTGATGTGCTGGTGACTTCCGGTCTGGGCGGTCGTTTCCCGGAAGGCTATCCGGTCGCGGTTGTCTCTTCCGTAAAACTCGATACCCAGCGCGCTTATACTGTGATTCAGGCGCGTCCGACTGCGGGACTGCAACGTTTGCGTTATCTGCTGCTGCTGTGGGGCGCGGATCGTAACGGCGCTAACCCGATGACGCCGGAAGAGGTGCATCGTGTTGCTAATGAACGTCTGATGCAGATGATGCCGCAGGTATTGCCTTCGCCAGACGCGATGGGGCCAAAGTTACCCGAACCGGCAACGGGGATCGCTCAGCCGACTCCGCAGCAACCGGCGACAGGAAATGCAGCTACTGCGCCTGCTGCGCCGACACAGCCCGCTGCTAATCGCTCTCCACAAAGGGCTACGCCGCCGCAAAGTGGTGCTCAACCGCCTGCGCGTGCGCCGGGAGGGCAATAGTGGCGAGCTATCGTAGCCAGGGACGCTGGGTAATCTGGCTCTCTTTCCTCA
This sequence comes from Escherichia sp. WS547, assembly GCF_046486065.1. Taxonomy (NCBI): domain Bacteria; kingdom Pseudomonadati; phylum Pseudomonadota; class Gammaproteobacteria; order Enterobacterales; family Enterobacteriaceae; genus Escherichia; species Escherichia sp. WS547. Next base: position 25,136 of record NZ_JBJQMA010000003.1, read on the forward strand.
TTGCGCTGTTGCTGCAAATCATGCCCTGGCCGGATAACCTGATTGTTTTCCGGCCAAACTGGGTGTTACTCATCTTGTTGTATTGGATCCTGGCCTTGCCTCATCGCGTAAATGTGGGCACAGGTTTTGTGATGGGTGCCATACTGGATCTGATCAGCGGCTCGACACTTGGCGTACGCGTATTGGCGATGAGCATCATTGCTTACCTGGTGGCGCTGAAATATCAGCTTTTCCGCAACCTCGCATTATGGCAGCAGGCGCTGGTCGTCATGTTGCTTTCGCTGGTGGTGGATATTATTGTTTTCTGGGCAGAGTTTTTAGTGATTAACGTCTCTTTCAGACCGGAAGTGTTCTGGAGTAGTGTAGTCAATGGAGTGCTCTGGCCGTGGATTTTCTTGCTGATGCGTAAAGTCCGTCAGCAGTTTGCAGTGCAATAAAGGTTTCTATGACTTCTCTGTATTTAGCTTCCGGTTCTCCGCGTCGTCAGGAGTTACTTGCGCAACTTGGCGTGACCTTTGAACGTATTGTTACGGGCATTGAGGAGCAGCGTCAGCCGCAGGAGAGCGCGCAGCAATATGTTGTGCGTCTGGCGCGCGAGAAAGCACAGGCGGGTGTCACGCACACGGCGCAGGATCTCCCGGTGCTGGGTGCGGATACTATCGTTATCCTGAATGGAGAAGTGCTGGAGAAACCGCGCGACGCAGAACATGCGGCGCAGATGTTGCGCAAATTATCGGGTCAGACCCATCAGGTAATGACGGCAGTGGCGTTGGCCGACAGCCAGCACATTCTCGATTGCCTGGTGGTCACCGATGTGACTTTCAGAACGTTAACAGACGAAGACATCGCGGGCTATGTCGCCAGCGGTGAACCGTTAGATAAAGCAGGTGCATACGGTATTCAGGGGCTGGGTGGCTGTTTTGTCAGGAAGATAAATGGCAGCTATCACGCCGTAGTCGGCTTACCGCTGGTTGAAACGTATGAATTATTAAGTAATTTTAACGCACTGCGTGAGAAAAGGGATAAACATGACGGCTGAATTGTTGGTAAACGTAACGCCTTCGGAAACGCGAGTGGCGTATATTGATGGCGGTATTCTGCAGGAAATTCATATTGAACGTGAGGCGCGACGCGGAATAGTAGGCAATATCTACAAGGGTCGTGTAAGTCGTGTACTTCCGGGTATGCAGGCGGCTTTTGTAGATATTGGGCTGGATAAAGCCGCGTTTCTTCATGCATCCGATATCATGCCGCACACTGAATGTGTGGCGGGTGAAGAACAAAAGCAATTCACGGTGCGCGACATCTCGGAACTGGTCCGTCAGGGGCAAGATCTGATGGTGCAGGTGGTGAAAGATCCGCTTGGCACTAAAGGTGCGCGCCTGACTACCGATATCACGCTGCCTTCTCGCTATCTGGTGTTTATGCCAGGGGCTTCTCACGTTGGGGTTTCCCAACGTATTGAAAGCGAATCAGAACGTGAACGCCTGAAAAAAGTGGTCGCAGAGTATTGCGACGAGCAGGGCGGGTTTATCATCCGTACCGCAGCTGAAGGGGTTGGCGAGGCTGAACTGGCCTCCGATGCCGCTTATCTGAAACGCGTCTGGACCAAAGTGATGGAGCGTAAAAAGCGCCCGCAGACTCGTTATCAGCTGTACGGCGAACTGGCGCTGGCGCAGCGTGTTCTGCGTGATTTCGCCGACGCCGAACTCGACCGCATTCGCGTTGACTCACGCCTGACTTACGAAGCATTGCTGGAGTTTACCTCGGAGTACATTCCCGAGATGACCAGCAAGCTGGAGCATTACACCGGACGCCAGCCGATTTTCGATCTCTTTGATGTCGAAAACGAAATTCAGCGAGCGCTGGAACGCAAAGTAGAACTGAAATCCGGTGGCTATCTGATTATCGACCAGACCGAAGCGATGACCACCGTAGACATCAATACCGGGGCGTTTGTCGGTCATCGCAATCTGGACGACACCATTTTCAATACCAATATTGAAGCGACGCAGGCTATCGCTCGCCAGTTACGGTTGCGTAATCTGGGCGGGATTATCATTATTGATTTCATCGACATGAATAATGAAGATCACCGCCGCCGCGTGCTGCACTCGCTGGAGCAGGCGTTGAGCAAAGACCGGGTGAAAACCAGCGTTAATGGTTTTTCGGCGCTGGGGCTGGTGGAGATGACGCGTAAACGCACCCGCGAAAGCATTGAGCACGTACTATGTAACGAATGCCCAACCTGCCACGGTCGCGGAACGGTGAAAACCGTGGAAACGGTATGCTATGAAATCATGCGCGAGATTGTTCGTGTACACCATGCTTATGATTCCGACCGTTTCCTGGTCTATGCTTCTCCGGCAGTAGCTGAAGCCTTGAAAGGCGAAGAGTCACACTCGCTGGCGGAAGTGGAAATTTTCGTTGGCAAACAGGTTAAAGTACAAATTGAACCGCTCTATAACCAGGAGCAGTTTGACGTCGTAATGATGTAAACAGATGCTGGGCCGCCATCCGGCAAAGGGTTTTTGAGTCACATTTTTAGCAGACAAGGAGTGACGGGTGAGGCGATTGCCGGGGATATTACTGCTTACTGGAGCCGCGCTCGTTGTGATCGCTGCCCTGCTGGTTAGCGGCCTGCGTATTGCTTTACCGCATCTTGATGCCTGGCGTCCGGAAATCCTCAACAAAATAGAATCCGCGACTGGCATGCCGGTAGAAGCCAGTCAGCTCTCAGCCAGCTGGCAGAATTTTGGCCCGACGCTTGAAGCACACGACATCCGTGCAGAACTAAAGGATGGCGGCGAATTTTCGGTTAAACGCGTTACTCTTGCGCTGGATGTCTGGCAGAGCCTGTTACATATGCGCTGGCAGTTTCGCGACCTCACTTTCTGGCAGCTGCGCTTTCGCACCAACACTCCTATCACCAGCGGCGGTGGTAATGATAGCCTGGAAGCCAGTCACATCAGCGATCTGTTTCTTCGTCAGTTCGACCATTTTGATCTCCGCGACAGTGAAGTCAGTTTCCTGACGCCATCCGGTCAGCGCGCCGAGCTGGCGATCCCACAACTCACCTGGCTGAACGATCCACGTCGACACCGTGCGGAAGGCCTGGTAAGCCTCTCCAGCCTTACCGGACAGCACGGCGTGATGCAGGTGCGCATGGATTTGCGCGATGATGAGGGGTTGTTAAGCAATGGTCGCGTCTGGCTCCAGGCGGATGACATCGACCTGAAGCCGTGGCTCGGTAAATGGATGCAGGACAATATTGCGCTGGAAACGGCGCAGTTCTCCCTTGAAGGCTGGATGACGATCGATAAAGGCGATGTAACCGGTGGCGACGTCTGGCTGAAACAGGGCGGTGCCAGCTGGTTGGGCGAGAAGGAAACGCATACGCTGTCGGTGGATAATCTGACCGCGCATATTACGCGTGAAAATCCGGGATGGCAGTTCTCTATTCCCGATACACGGATCACGATGGACGGCAAACCCTGGCCGAGCGGAGCATTGACGCTGGCCTGGATACCGGAACAGGACGTTGGCGGCAAAGACAATAAACGCAGTGACGAACTCCGGATTCGCGCCAGTAATCTGGAGCTGGCAGGCCTGGAGGGCATACGCCCGCTGGCCGCGAAACTTTCACCTGCACTGGGTGATGTTTGGCGCTCCACACAACCGAGCGGCAAGATTAACACTCTGGCGCTGGATATCCCGCTTCAGGCGGCAGACAAGACCCGTTTTCAGGCATCGTGGAGCGATCTGGCCTGGAAGCAATGGAAATTATTACCGGGTGCGGAACACTTCTCCGGGACGCTTTCCGGCAGCGTAGAAAATGGTTTGCTTACCGCATCGATGAAGCAGGCAAAGATGCCTTACGAAACGGTATTCCGTGCGCCACTTGAAATCGCCGACGGCCAGGCAACGATAAGCTGGCTGAACAATGACAAAGGTTTCCAGCTGGATGGACGTAATATTGACGTTAAAGCCAAAGCCGTCCATGCGCGCGGCGGTTTTCGTTACCTGCAACCTGCTAACGATGAACCCTGGCTGGGGATTCTGGCTGGCATCAGTACCGACGATGGTTCACAAGCCTGGCGCTATTTCCCGGAAAACTTGATGGGTAAAGACCTGGTTGATTACTTAAGTGGCGCGATTCAGGGCGGTGAAGCGGATAATGCGACGCTGGTTTATGGTGGCAATCCGCAACTCTTCCCCTATAAACACAATGAAGGTCAGTTTGAAGTGCTGGTGCCGCTGCGCAACGCGAAGTTTGCCTTCCAGCCGGACTGGCCTGCATTAACTAACCTTGATATTGAACTGGACTTTATTAACGACGGTTTATGGATGAAAACCGATGGCGTTAATCTGGGCGGCGTGCGCGCGAGTAATCTCACCGCAGTGATCCCTGACTACTCGAAAGAAAAACTGCTGATTGACGCTGACATTAAAGGTCCGGGTAAAGCCGTCGGCCCTTACTTTGATGAGACACCGCTGAAAGATTCTCTGGGTGCAACCCTGCAAGAACTCCAGCTCGACGGCGATGTGAATGCTCGCTTACATCTTGATATCCCGCTGAACGGCGAACTGGTAACCGCGAAAGGTGAAGTGACGCTGCGTAATAACAGTCTGTTTATCAAACCACTCGACAGCACCCTGAAAAATTTGAGCGGTAAATTCAGCTTTATCAATGGCGATCTGCAAAGTGAACCACTGACAGCAAGCTGGTTTAATCAGCCGTTGAACGTGGATTTTTCCACCAAAGAAGGGGCAAAAGCCTACCAGGTTGCGGTGAATCTCAACGGTAACTGGCAACCAGCGAAAACCGGCGTTTTGCCTGAAGCGGTGAACGAAGCATTAAGTGGCAGCGTGGCGTGGGATGGTAAAGTGGGCATTGATCTGCCTTATCATGCTGGCGCGACCTATAACGTAGAGCTAAACGGCGATTTGAAGAATGTGAGCAGTCACTTACCTTCACCGTTAGCCAAACCTGCGGGTGAACCACTGCCGGTAAACGTTAAGGTTGATGGCAATCTCAACAGCTTTGAGTTAACCGGACAGGCTGGTGCAGATAACCATTTCAATAGTCGCTGGTTGCTTGGTCAAAAGCTGACGCTCGACCGTGCTATTTGGGCGGCAGACAGTAAAACGCTCCCGCCGTTGCCGGAACAAAGTGGCGTTGAACTCAATATGCCGCCGATGAATGGTGCCGAGTGGCTGGCCCTGTTCCAGAAAGGCGCGGCGGAGAGTGTCGGTGGTGCAGCGAGTTTCCCACAACACATAACGTTACGTACGCCTATGTTGTCGCTGGGAAATCAGCAATGGAATAACCTGAGTATTGTTTCGCAACCGACTGCAAATGGCACCGAGGTTGAGGCGCAAGGGCGTGAAATCAACGCCACGCTGGCGATGCGTAATAACGCGCCGTGGCTGGCGAATATCAAATATCTTTATTACAACCCAAGCGTGGCGAAAACTCATGGTGACTCAACGAATTCATCACCTTTCCCGACAACGGAGCGCATTAGCTTCCGTGGCTGGCCGGACGCACAAATACGATGCGCAGAGTGCTGGTTCTGGGGGCAAAAATTCGGGCGCATTGACAGTGATATCACCATTTCTGGCAATACATTAACGCTGACTAATGGACTGATTGATACTGGTTTTTCGCGGCTCACTGCCGATGGTGAATGGGTTAACAATCCGGGAAATGAACGCACCTCGCTGAAAGGAAAACTGCGTGGGCAGAAAATTGATGCCGCCGCAGAATTTTTTGGTGTCACGACGCCCATACGCCAGTCGTCATTTAATGTGGATTACGATTTACACTGGCGCAAAGCACCCTGGCAACCAGATGAGGCGACGTTGAATGGCATCATTCATACTCAACTGGGCAAAGGCGAAATTACCGAAATCAATACCGGACATGCCGGGCAATTGCTGCGCTTATTGAGCGTTGATGCCCTGATGCGTAAGCTGCGTTTTGATTTCAGAGACACCTTTGGTGAAGGGTTCTATTTTGACTCCATTCGCAGCACCGCGTGGATTAAAGACGGCGTTATGCACACCGACGACACGCTGGTGGATGGCCTGGAAGCGGACATTGCCATGAAAGGGTCGGTAAATCTGGTGCGTCGCGACCTGAATATGGAAGCGGTTGTCGCACCAGAGATTTCTGCGACGGTGGGCGTGGCTGCGGCTTTTGCGGTTAACCCCATTGTTGGCGCGGCAGTGTTTGCCGCCAGTAAAGTGCTGGGGCCGCTGTGGAGCAAAGTCTCCATTTTGCGCTATCACATTTCGGGTCCGCTGGACGATCCGCAAATCAACGAAGTGTTGCGCCAACCGCGTAAAGAAAAAGCGCAATGATTTGACGAGGGCGCGTAATTGCCCCAATCTCATATGATAATCGTTGCCAAAGGCCAACGAGCCAGAACATAACCGTAGGCCGGACAGGGCGTTCACGCCGCATCCGGCAGCCGTAAAAAATCCTCTACTGCAGTAACTAACGAGTAGCAAAAACGATGAGTCTTAACCTGGTAAGTGAACAATTGCTAGCGGCGAACGGCCTGAAACATCAGGACTTGTTCGCGATCCTCGGTCAACTGGCCGAGCGTCGCCTTGATTATGGCGATCTCTATTTTCAGTCGAGCTATCACGAATCCTGGGTTTTAGAAGACCGCATTATTAAAGATGGTTCTTACAACATCGATCAGGGCGTTGGTGTGCGTGCAATCAGCGGTGAAAAAACCGGATTTGCTTACGCAGACCAAATCAGCCTGCTGGCGCTGGAACAGAGTGCGCAAGCGGCGCGCACCATCGTCCGTGATAGTGGTGATGGCAAAGTACAGACGCTGGGCGCGGTAGAGCATAGCCCGTTGTATACCTCGGTAGATCCGCTGCAAAGCATGAGCCGTGAAGAGAAGCTGGATATCCTGCGTCGCGTCGATAAGGTTGCCCGCGAAGCGGACAAGCGCGTACAGGAAGTGACTGCCAGCCTCAGTGGTGTCTATGAATTAATTCTGGTTGCGGCCACCGACGGCACGCTAGCGGCGGATGTCCGTCCGCTGGTGCGTCTTTCCGTGAGCGTTCTGGTCGAAGAAGATGGCAAACGCGAACGCGGTGCCAGTGGCGGCGGCGGTCGTTTTGGTTATGAGTTCTTCCTTGCCGATCTTGACGGTGAAGTCCGTGCGGATGCATGGGCAAAAGAAGCAGTGCGTATGGCGCTGGTCAATCTTTCTGCCGTCGCCGCACCAGCAGGCACCATGCCGGTAGTACTTGGCGCAGGTTGGCCGGGCGTGCTGTTGCATGAAGCGGTGGGGCACGGTCTGGAAGGCGACTTCAACCGCCGTGGCACTTCAGTATTTAGTGGACAGGTCGGGGAGCTGGTGGCTTCTGAACTGTGTACCGTGGTTGATGACGGCACGATGGTCGATCGCCGTGGTTCGGTGGCGATTGATGACGAAGGTACGCCAGGCCAGTACAACGTGCTGATTGAGAATGGCATCCTGAAAGGCTACATGCAGGATAAACTCAACGCGCGTTTGATGGGGATGACGCCGACTGGCAACGGTCGCCGTGAATCCTACGCTCATCTGCCGATGCCGCGTATGACCAACACCTATATGCTGCCGGGTAAATCGACCCCGCAAGAAATTATTGAATCTGTTGAGTACGGTATCTATGCACCGAACTTTGGTGGCGGTCAGGTGGATATTACATCCGGCAAATTCGTTTTCTCCACTTCAGAAGCGTATCTGATTGAAAACGGTAAAGTAACGAAGCCGGTGAAAGGCGCGACGTTGATTGGTTCCGGTATCGAAACCATGCAGCAGATTTCGATGGTGGGCAACGACCTGAAACTGGATAACGGCGTGGGTGTCTGCGGTAAAGAAGGGCAAAGTTTGCCGGTTGGCGTGGGCCAGCCAACGCTGAAAGTTGATAACCTGACTGTTGGCGGTACCGCGTAATAATTTCACTATTTTCAGAAGGATAATTAATCCTTCTACGTGCACGAACGGTCCCCTCGCCCCTCTGGGGTTAGGGTGAGGGGAACCCGTTGGCACAGGTTTGTACAACGTAACAGTATAATATTAATTACTTCTCTTTCCCGCGCCCGTGCATCTCCTGAAACAATTTACCGACCTCAACAAAATAATCCGTCAGCGAGTTGATCACGACCTGTACCTTCAGCGGCAGCTTATCTTTTTCGGTATATAACGCATAAACCGGGCGTGGATCTGACTGATAACGCGGCAGCAGGATCTCCAGCTCCCCACGATTGATCTCGTTGATCACCCACATCAGCGGCACGTAGGCGATCCCGGCACCCGCCGTCAGCCAGCGCACCAGCGTCATCGGATCATTAGTCACAAATCTTCCTTGTGGGATCAGGCGAGTCGAGATCCCTTCCGGTGCGATCAGTTCAAATTCATTGTCGGGCCGCACGCTGTATTCAAGCCATGAATGACTACTCAAATCGGCGGGTTTTTCCGGTATGCCGTATTGTGTGAGATAGCTTTTCGCGGCGCACACCACCATCGGCATCGCGCCCAGACGGCGGGAAAACAGGCTGGAATCCTGCAACGCGCCGACGCGGATCACCACATCCAGACCATCGGCAATCAGGTCGGGGGCAGGAATTCCGGTAACCAGATTGACGCTCAAACCTGGGTATTCTTTCAGCATTTTTGCTGTCAGCCCGGCGAGAACATTTTGTGCCATAGTTGAAGAACAGCCAATGCGCAGCGTCCCGATGGGGGTGTTATTGAAGGCATACAGTTGCTCATGAACATCCTGCACTTCATGGAGCATCCGACGGCAGCCCTGGTAGTAAATTCTACCGGCTTCGGTCAGGCCAATGCTGCGTGTGCTACGGTTTAACAGCTTTACCTGCAACTCATCTTCCAGTTTTGACACCGTCTGACTGATGGACGAAACGCTCATCTGTAGCTGTCTGGCGGCGGCGGTAAAAGAGCCAAATTCAACTACTTTGGCAAACACCGACATGCGTTTTAGTCGTTCCATTATTCACTCTGACTTAAAAGTGATTTAGATCACATAATATAGATAACAGCATAACAGTTACGCTAATATATTAAATATCAATCTACAGCAATGTTGCTCTCGCCCGGCTTTCCATGCCCTTCTCTGCGGCGACAGATGCTGAAAATAATAACGCCTGCTCTCTCTATACAACCAAGGTCAACATGAGTCTGTTTCCCGTTATCGTGGTGTTTGGGCTGTCCTTCCCACCGATATTTTTTGAATTGCTTTTATCACTGGCGATTTTCTGGCTGGTGCGCCGGGTACTTGTGCCAACAGGTATCTACGACTTTGTCTGGCATCCGGCGTTGTTCAACACCGCGCTCTATTGCTGCTTGTTTTATTTGATATCGCGACTGTTCGTTTGAGGTTGAAGTGAAAACACTAATAAGAAAATTCTCCCGTACGGCCATCACGGTCGTATTAGTCATTCTGGCCTTCATCGCAATTTTTAATGCCTGGGTCTATTACACCGAATCCCCGTGGACGCGTGACGCGCGCTTTAGCGCTGACGTCGTTGCGATCGCGCCGGACGTTTCTGGACTTATCACCCAGGTGAATGTTCATGATAACCAGCTGGTGAAAAAAGGACAGGTACTGTTCACCATCGACCAGCCGCGCTATCAAAAGGCGCTTGAGGAAGCGCAAGCCGATGTTGCTTATTATCAGGTACTGGCACAGGAGAAACGCCAGGAGGCAGGACGTCGTAACCGTCTCGGTGTGCAGGCGATGTCTCGCGAAGAGATCGACCAGGCCAACAACGTACTACAAACAGTTCTGCATCAGTTAGCGAAAGCGCAGGCGACCCGCGATCTGGCAAAACTGGATCTTGAACGCACGGTGATCCGCGCGCCAGCAGATGGCTGGGTGACCAACCTCAACGTCTATACCGGTGAGTTTATTACCCGTGGATCAACGGCGGTTGCGCTGGTGAAACAGAACTCCTTCTATGTACTGGCCTATATGGAAGAAACTAAGCTGGAAGGGGTGCGCCCTGGGTATCGTGCAGAGATCACGCCGCTTGGCAGTAACAAAGTGCTGAAAGGGACTGTTGATAGTGTTGCCGCTGGGGTCACCAACGCCAGCAGCACGCGTGACGACAAAGGGATGGCGACCATCGACTCTAACCTTGAATGGGTGCGTTTGGCGCAACGTGTTCCGGTTCGTATTCGTCTCGACAACCAGCAAGAGAACATCTGGCCTGCGGGCACCACTGCTACAGTGGTGGTCACTGGCAAACAAGATCGCGACGAAAGCCAGGATTCGTTCTTCCGTAAAATGGCCCATCGCCTGCGTGAGTTTGGTTAATCACGATGGGTATTTTCTCCATTGCTAACCAACATATTCGCTTTGCGGTAAAACTGGCGACCGCCATTGTACTGGCGCTGTTTGTTGGCTTTCACTTCCAGCTGGAAACGCCACGCTGGGCAGTACTGACAGCGGCGATTGTTGCCGCCGGTCCGGCCTTTGCTGCGGGAGGTGAACCGTATTCTGGCGCTATTCGCTATCGTGGCTTTTTGCGCATCATCGGCACATTTATTGGCTGTATTGCCGGACTGGTAATCATCATTGCGATGATCCGAGCACCATTATTGATGATTCTGGTGTGCTGTATCTGGGCCGGTTTTTGTACCTGGATATCCTCGCTGGTACGAATAGAAAACTCGTATGCGTGGGGGCTGGCCGGTTATACCGCGCTGATCATTGTGATCACCATTCAGCCGGAACCATTGCTTACGCCGCAGTTTGCCGTCGAACGTTGTAGCGAGATCGTTATCGGTATTGTGTGTGCAATTATGGCGGATTTGCTCTTTTCTCCGCGATCGATCAAACAAGAAGTGGATCGAGAGCTGGAAAGTTTGCTGGTTGCGCAATATCAATTAATGCAACTCTGTATCAAGCATGGCGATGGTGAAGTTGTCGATAAAGCCTGGGGCGATCTGGTGCGACGTACTACGGCGTTACAAGGTATGCGCAGCAACCTGAATATGGAATCTTCCCGCTGGGCGCGGGCCAATCGACGTTTAAAAGCGATCAATACGCTATCGCTGACGCTGATTACCCAATCCTGCGAAACTTATCTTATTCAGAATACGCGCCCGGAATTGATCACTGATACTTTCCGCGAATTTTTTGACACGCCGGTAGAAACCGCGCAGGACGTCCACAAGCAGCTCAAACGCCTGCGGAGAGTGATCGCCTGGACCGGGGAACGGGAAACGCCTGTCACCATTTATAGCTGGGTCGCGGCGGTAACGCGTTATCAGCTTCTCAAGCGCGGCGTTATCAGTAACACAAAAATCAACGCCACCGAAGAAGAGATCCTGCAAGGCGAACCGGAAGTCAAAGTAGAGTCAGCCGAACGTCATCATGCGATGGTTAACTTCTGGCGAACCACACTTTCCTGCATTCTGGGCACGCTTTTCTGGCTGTGGACGGGCTGGACTTCCGGCAGTGGTGCAATGGTGATGATTGCGGTAGTGACGTCACTGGCAATGCGTTTGCCAAATCCACGCATGGTGGCGATCGACTTTATCTACGGGACGCTGGCAGCGCTGCCGTTAGGGCTGCTCTACTTTTTGGTGATTATCCCTAATACCCAACAGAGCATGTTGCTGCTGTGCATTAGCCTGGCAGTGCTGGGATTCTTCCTCGGTATAGAAGTACAGAAACGGCGACTGGGCTCGATGGGGGCACTGGCCAGCACCATAAATATTATCGTGCTGGATAACCCGATGACTTTCCATTTCAGTCAGTTTCTCGACAGCGCATTAGGGCAAATCGTCGGTTGTGTGCTCGCGTTCACCGTTATTTTGCTGGTGCGGGATAAATCGCGCGACAGGACCGGACGTGTACTGCTTAATCAGTTTGTTTCTGCCGCTGTTTCCGCGATGACTACCAATGTGGCACGTCGTAAAGAGAACCACCTCCCGGCACTTTATCAGCAGCTGTTTTTGCTGATGAATAAGTTCCCAGGGGATTTGCCGAAATTTCGCCTGGCGCTGACGATGATTATCGCGCACCAGCGCCTGCGTGATGCGCCGATCCCGGTTAACGAGGATTTATCGGCGTTTCACCGACAAATGCGCCGCACAGCAGACCATGTGATATCTGCCCGTAGCGATGATAAACGTCGTCGGTACTTTGGCCAGTTGCTGGAAGAACTTGAAATCTACCAGGAAAAGCTACGCATCTGGCAAGCGCCACCGCAGGTGACGGAACCGGTTCATCGGCTGGCGGGGATGCTGCATAAGTATCAACATGCGTTGACCGATAGTTAAGTCAAAACCGACGCCAAAAGCGTCGGTTTTTTCATGGCTATACTTAGCGATGAACGGCAGAACTCGCCGCGAAACGTGACGGTGGCAACAGATGAATATTTATACCTTTGATTTTGATGAGATTGAGAGTCAGGAGGATTTTTATCGCGACTTCAGCCAAGCCTTTGGTCTGGCGAAAGATAAGGTACGCGATCTCGACTCACTATGGGATGTGTTAATGAACGATGTCCTGCCGCTACCACTTGAGATTGAATTTGTTCATCTGGGAGAGAAAACGCGTCGCCGTTTTGGCGCGTTAATATTGCTGTTTGATGAGGCAGAGGAAGAGCTGGAAGGGCATTTGCGTTTTAATGTTCGTCATTAGCGCAAAAAAAAGCCCCCGAACCGGGGGCAATATCGTCGGACAAGACGATGAGGGTTTATTTGTACAGTTCAGCCGTAGCGTGCCAGGTGTCACCGCTACGAGCTTCCGTAATCTGGTAGGCCGTTGCGCCTTTCTCTTCTGCTTTTTTGTTCAGCATTTCACGCATATCCATTGGCGAAGACGCCACACCACTTACGGATACGGTCCCGATTGCTTCACGATTTTGTGCTTGTGCAGCATCAATGGAGTCGGCAGCGAATGCACCGAAAGAGAGAACAGAAAGTACGCTTAATGCAGCAACAGTGGTTTTGATTTTCATGATTTTTACCTCGACATAATCTTTTAGCTGGGCCTTTGTTTCGTGACCCATATCACAAAATCAAGTATACACTAATTATTGAACTAATTAATACCATGCTAACTGTTTCAGTTGATACTAAGTGTTAAAAATGTGAGTTTTAATAACAAAAAAGAATTAAAAACACGGTTATTTATTTTTAATTCTAGTATTTTCAATTAGATAATGAATTTTGCATAATGTGCTTTTTTTACCGTATGTATTCATTATGTGAATGACATGTCGCAGTAAAACGCACTATTCGTTAAATTAATCGCAGGGGAAAGCAGGGGGTTGAGAGGGATAAGCAACATTTTCCCCGCCGCCAGAAGCGACGGGGCAGAGATTAAAGCTCCTGGTCGAACAGCTCTAAAATCGCTTCGTACAGGTCTTTGACGGTGAAACCGTTAGCAGGGGTGGTAAAGATGGTGTCATCGCCAGCGATGGTGCCCAGAATACCTTCTGCTTTGCCCAGTGAGTCCAGCAGGCGAGCAATTAACTGTGCCGCGCCAGGGCTGGTATGAATCACGACAACTGCATCGTTGTAGTCGATATCCAGCACCAGATTCTTCAATGGACTGGAGGTGGTTGGTACACCCAGTTCAGCTGGCAGGCAGTAAACCATTTCCATTTTGGCATTGCGTGTACGTACAGCACCAAACTTGGTCAACATCCGCGAGACTTTAGACTGATTAATATTGTCAAAGCCTTGCTCCTGCAACGCGGCGACGATTTCGCCCTGGGAGCTAAATTTCTCTTCTTTAAGTAATGCTTTAAATGCTTTAACTAGTTCTTCTTGCTTAGCCGAGCTTCGCATAAGTCACCCGATATGGTGGTTGATACAACATTATTGTGCATACAGATGAATTTTTATGCAAACAGTCAGCCCTGAAGAAGGCTGAAATAATGTTATGAAAGAGCGGGATTTTATCAAATTTCGTTATTGAGAAACATGCCTGCGTCACGGCATGCAAATTCTGCTTAAAAGTAAATTAATTGTTATCAAATTGATGTTGTTTTGGCTGAACGGTAGGGTATATTGTCACCACCTGTTGGAATGTTGCGCTAATGCATAAGCGACTGTTAATTACGTAAGTTAGGTTCCTGATTACGGCAATTAAATGCATAAACGCTAAACTTGCGTGACTACACATTCTTGAGATGTGGTCATTGTAAACGGCAATTTTGTGGATTAAGGTCGCGGCAGCGGAGCAACATATCTTAGTTTATCAATATAATAAGGAGTTTAGGATGAAAGTCGCAGTCCTCGGCGCTGCTGGCGGTATTGGCCAGGCGCTTGCACTACTGTTAAAAACCCAACTGCCTTCAGGTTCAGAACTCTCTCTGTATGATATCGCTCCAGTGACTCCCGGTGTGGCTGTCGATCTGAGCCATATCCCTACTGCTGTGAAAATCAAAGGTTTTTCTGGTGAAGATGCGACTCCGGCGCTGGAAGGCGCAAATGTCGTTCTTATCTCTGCAGGTGTAGCGCGTAAACCGGGTATGGATCGTTCCGACCTGTTTAACGTTAACGCCGGCATCGTGAAAAACCTGGTACAGCAAGTTGCGAAAACCTGCCCGAAAGCGTGCATTGGTATTATCACTAACCCGGTTAACACCACAGTTGCGATTGCTGCTGAAGTGCTGAAAAAAGCCGGTGTTTATGACAAAAACAAACTGTTCGGCGTTACCACGCTGGATATCATTCGTTCCAACACCTTTGTTGCGGAACTGAAAGGCAAACAGCCAGGCGAAGTTGAAGTGCCGGTTATTGGTGGTCACTCTGGTGTTACCATTCTGCCGCTGCTGTCACAGGTTCCTGGCGTTAGCTTTACCGAGCAGGAAGTGGCTGATCTGACCAAACGTATCCAGAACGCGGGTACTGAGGTGGTTGAAGCGAAAGCCGGTGGCGGGTCTGCAACCCTGTCTATGGGCCAGGCAGCTGCACGTTTTGGTCTGTCTCTGGTTCGCGCACTGCAGGGCGAACAAGGCGTTGTCGAATGTGCCTACGTTGAAGGCGACGGTCAGTACGCACGTTTCTTCTCTCAACCGCTGCTGCTGGGTAAAAACGGCGTGGAAGAGCGTAAATCTATCGGCACCCTGAGCGCATTTGAACAGAACGCGCTGGAAGGTATGCTGGATACGCTGAAGAAAGATATCGCTCTGGGCGAAGAGTTCGTTAATAAGTAATTGATTAGCGGATAATAAAAAACCGGAGCGCAGACTCCGGTTTTTTGTTTTGAGCGCACGACTTAATTGGTTGCCGGATATTCCTGAATGGTGACCTGCAGCGTTAACTGCTTATCATCACGCATCACTACAACCGGGATCACCGAACCAGGGCGAATTTCCGCCACCTGATCCATCGTCTCCAGAGCAGAGATGGCCGGTTTGTTATCCACCGAAATAATCAAATCATTGACCTGAATACCCGCATTCGCCGCCGGGCCGTCAGGTGACACTTCATTAACCACGATCCCTTGCAGTTGATCTATACCACCGCCCTGCGCGTGCAGTGGTGCGATCTCACGTCCGCCGATACCAATGTAGCCGCGGATCACGCGACCATCGCGGATCAGCTTATCCATAATTTTGGTTGCTAACTGGAAAGGAATCGCAAAGCCGATGCCTTCCGGCGTTTCGCCATCGTTACTCTTATCAAACGATAGCGTGTTAATGCCCATCAGTTCGCCCAGCGAGTTCACCAGCGCGCCGCCAGAGTTACCGTGGTTAATGGAAGCATCAGTTTGCAGGAAGTTTTGCCGCCCGGTTGGGTTCAGACCAATTCGACCCGTGGCACTAATAATCCCCTGGGTAATGGTCTGCCCGAGGTTGTACGGGTTACCGATCGCCAGTACCACGTCGCCAATGTGCGGTACGCGACGTGCATTGATTGGAATGGTAGGTAAACCGCCAGTGGCATTAATTTTAAGTACCGCCAGATCGGTTAGAGAGTCAGATCCCACCAGCAATGCTTCAAATACACGCCCATCCTGTAAGGCGACGATGATCTGATCGGCGTCGTTGATGACGTGTTTATTGGTGATGATATAACCGCGTTGATCCATGATTACACCGGATCCCAGGGTGCGGATCTCAAGCTGGTTGTGAGAGTTGGTGTTCAAACCACGGTTGTAAACGTTAACCACCGCTGGTGCGGCGCGGCGAACCGCCAGATTATAGCTGGCAGGCGTCTCATCGGTACTGTCAAATTGCGGAGTGGAAAGCGGGTTAAGGCTGCGCAGCGAAGGCATGGCAACCAGCAGAATAGCGCCGACAATTAATCCAATCGCAACGGAACGTAAGAGCTTCACAAACATGATGGAGGCGTCATTAAAAAAGGGAACGGCAGCAGCATACCACGAGTTAACCGGACATCACACGTCAGCCTGATGCCCGGTTTACGACATTAACGCATCAGCAGATAGATGCTTTCATTGCCGCGTACAATTTGCAGGGCGATGATGGCCGGTTTTGCCGCCAGCACTTTACGCATTTCAGCAATCGAGTTCACCCGATCGCGGTTGACGCCAATGATCACATCGTCTTTTTGCAAGCCTGCCTGAGCAGCTGGGCTTCCTTTGACAACCTCATCGATCTTAATACCTTTGCCGCCATCTTTTAGCTGACCATCGCTCAACGTTGCACCTTCAAGCGCTGGCGTGATCATTTCAGCGCTGGCCGACGAAGAGGTGCTGGTATCGAGCGTCACTTCTACTTCCAGTGGTTTGCCGTTACGCAGCAGGCCAAGCTTCACTTTCGTGCCCGGCTCGGTGGTTGCGATACGAGAGCGCAACTCAGCAAAGCTATTCAGCGGTTTGCCGTTGAGGCTGGTAATAATATCGCCCGCTTTGACGCCCGCTTTTGCCGAGCCAGAACCTGGCAACACTTCGCTGACAAACGCGCCACGCTGCACGTCAAGGTTGAAGGCTTTGGCGATATCGGCACTCATCTCTGTGCCTTTGATGCCTAACAGACCGCGTTTGATTTCACCAAAGTCGATAAGCTGCTGCGCCAGTGTTCGCGCCATATTACTGGGGATGGCAAATCCAATCCCGACGCTCCCGCCACCAGGCGCAAGGATTGCCGTGTTGATGCCAATTAACTCACCGTTAAGATTTAACAGTGCACCGCCGGAGTTACCGCGGTTAATGGAAGCATCTGTCTGGATAAAGTTTTCCAGACCTTCAAGATTCAACCCACTGCGGCCTAATGCTGACACAATGCCAGAGGTGGCGGTTTGCCCAAGGCCAAATGGGTTACCGACCGCCACGGCAAAATCACCGACGCGCAATTTATCGGAGTCGGCAATAGCGATTTGCGTTAATTTGCTCGGGTTTTGAATTTGCAACAGGGCGATATCGCTCTGGTCATCGCTACCAATCAGTTTTGCATCAAACTCGCGCCCATCATTGAGCTGAATACTGATTTTCTGTGCCTGATTAATCACATGGTTGTTAGTCAGCACATAGCCTTTACTGGCGTTGATGATGACACCGGAGCCTAAACCTTCGAAGGGTTGTGCAGGTTGATCCGGTAAATCATCACCAAAAAACTTTTTGAATTCTTCCGGGATTTTCTGTCCCTGACTGGCCGTTCCTTCCACCCGTACGCTCACCACTGCCGGAAGCACTTTTTCCAGCATTGGGGCCAGACTGGGGAGAGGGGCCTGATCGGCAACCTGGCCTGGAATCGACGCAACGGCCTGAAATGACGCCGAGAGAGTTAACCCGACACTTAACGCTAATGCACTCAACAGCTGGGTTTGTTTTTTCATTATTCCTGCTCTCGTACCTGAATGATAAGAAAAGAGATTCAAAACAGTTTGATGTTATTGAATTTTCAGACGGCTAACAATGAGACACCAGATTAAATGATAGACGGGGAGGGAAAGAAGAGGAGGGCGCAATGGCTGCGCCCGAAAAATAAATTAGTCGCGCTTCGCGCCAGTACGCAGCAGGCCTGACGCGCCTTCAGAATAGTCGCGAGGCATCTGCACCGGTGCCTGATCGTTGCTGGCTTCAGACTCTGCCAGACGATTACGGAACGGGTTTGCTTCAGCAGACAGTTCCGGCAGCAGGCTGCTGGAGCTTTTCGCCATGTGTTGATACAGCTGGCGATAGTCGTGCGCCATGGTATCCAGTAATTCCGCGCTGCGGGCAAAGTGGCTAACCAGCTCTTCGCGGTACTCGTCCAGTTCAGCTTTATTCTTTTCCAGTTCGTACTGCAACGCCTGTTGCTGGCGTAGTTTACGATTACCAAAACGCATGGCCACAGCACCAATAATGATGCCGACGACTAACCCAATTAGCGCATATTCCCAGGTCATGAACATCTCCCGTTGTCTTTTGTTTCCGTAGGGTGTTGGCTTCAGGCTCCATGCCTGCGGCTGATTATGCCACTATAACCGTTAATTCCACAGAAGTGGAATCCCGACTGCATATCGCGTAGTGTAGAACGGCCTTTTTTTCGTCAACCGTGAACAACGGCGCACCGATTATTCAAGGAATAACAATAAGATCATGCAAAGCATTACCCCAACATCGCAATACCTGAAGGCGCTCAATGAAGGCAGCCATCAACCCGACGACGTTCAAAAAGAGGCCGTCAGCCGCCTGGAAATTATTTATCAGGAACTCATCAATAGCACGCCTCCAGCCCCCAGGACGAGTGGGCTAATGGCGCGGGTCGGTAAGCTGTGGGGTAAACGCGAAGACACAAAGCATACGCCAGTGCGTGGCTTATATATGTGGGGCGGTGTAGGACGCGGGAAAACCTGGCTGATGGACCTTTTCTATCAAAGCCTGCCGGGAGAGCGGAAACAGCGTCTGCACTTTCACCGTTTTATGCTGCGGGTACATGAAGAGCTAACTGCTTTGCAGGGGCAGACCGATCCGCTGGAAATTATTGCCGATCGCTTTAAAGCAGAAACTGACGTGCTCTGTTTTGACGAATTTTTTGTTTCTGATATTACCGACGCCATGCTACTTGGCGGCCTGATGAAAGCCCTGTTCGCTCGCGGAATAACGCTGGTAGCGACGTCAAATATTCCGCCGGACGAACTTTATCGAAATGGCCTGCAACGTGCGCGTTTTTTGCCTGCAATCGATGCTATTAAACAGCATTGTGATGTAATGAACGTGGACGCTGGTGTTGATTATCGACTGCGTACACTCACTCAGGCGCATCTGTGGCTTTCGCCCCTCAACGATGAAACCCGGGCGCAAATGGATAAACTATGGTTGGCGCTGGCGGGGGCGAAACGAGAAAATTCACCGACGTTAGAAATCAACCATCGGCCATTGGCGACAATGGGCGTCGAGAACCAGACGCTGGCGGTCTCTTTTACTACGCTGTGCGTCGACGCCCGCAGTCAGCATGACTATATTGCGCTCTCACGCCTCTTTCACACGGTCATGTTGTTTGATGTACCAGTTATGACGCGGTTGATGGAGAGCGAAGCGCGGCGCTTTATTGCGCTGGTGGATGAGTTTTACGAGCGCCATGTCAAATTAGTGGTGAGTGCAGAAGTGCCGCTGTATGAAATTTATCAGGGCGATCGGCTGAAGTTTGAGTTCCAGCGTTGCCTGTCACGTCTGCAAGAGATGCAAAGCGAAGAGTATCTGAAGCGCGAGCATTTAGCGGGTTAAAACCTGCCACAAATCACAAAAAGGGGTCGATCTTTGACCCCGACTTCTCTATAATCCTGCGACCCCACGTTACAAGAAAGTTTTTTTCCCAAAACTTTTTGTGTGCTGGCATAGGCTATTCGAAGGGGTAGGTTTGCCGGACTTTGTCGTGTGAACCTCAACAATTGAAGACGTTTGGGTGTTCACCAACGTGTAACTATTTATTGGGTAAGCTTTTAATGAAAACTTTTACAGCTAAACCAGAAACCGTAAAACGCGACTGGTATGTTGTTGACGCGACCGGTAAAACTCTGGGCCGTCTGGCTACTGAACTGGCTCGTCGCCTGCGCGGTAAGCACAAAGCGGAATACACTCCGCACGTAGATACCGGTGATTACATCATCGTTCTGAACGCTGACAAAGTTGCTGTAACCGGCAACAAGCGTACTGACAAAGTGTACTATCACCACACCGGCCACATCGGTGGTATCAAACAAGCGACCTTTGAAGAGATGATTGCTCGCCGTCCTGAGCGTGTGATTGAAATCGCGGTTAAAGGCATGTTGCCAAAAGGCCCGCTGGGTCGTGCTATGTTCCGTAAACTGAAAGTTTACGCGGGTAACGAGCACAACCACGCGGCACAGCAACCGCAAGTTCTTGACATCTAATCGGGATTATAGGCAATGGCTGAAAATCAATACTACGGCACTGGTCGCCGCAAAAGTTCCGCAGCTCGCGTTTTCATCAAACCGGGCAACGGTAAAATCGTAATCAACCAACGTTCTCTGGAACAGTACTTCGGTCGTGAAACTGCCCGCATGGTAGTTCGTCAGCCGCTGGAACTGGTCGACATGGTTGAGAAACTGGACCTGTACATCACCGTTAAAGGTGGTGGTATCTCTGGTCAGGCTGGTGCGATCCGTCACGGTATCACCCGCGCTCTGATGGAATACGACGAGTCCCTGCGTTCTGAACTGCGTAAAGCTGGCTTCGTTACTCGTGACGCTCGTCAGGTTGAACGTAAGAAAGTCGGTCTGCGTAAAGCACGTCGTCGTCCGCAGTTCTCCAAACGTTAATTGGCTTCTGCTCCGGCAGAAAACAATTTGCGAAAAAACCCGCTTCGGCGGGTTTTTTTATGGCTAAATTCTGAATCAGCGTAAAAAATGGAAAGTTGCTTTTTGCTGCCGTCTGACAGACAGGCAAAACAAAAACCACATCGCCAATAAGGGACTAAGTCAACTATTTCAGACTAAAGCGCATCTCTTTTTCCCCATTTCCGGCATCGACTCACCACAAAGGTCGCAAAATCTGGTAAACTATCATCCAATTTTCTGCCCAAATGTCGGGTATTGCTCATTTTTTGTTTGATTTTCGAACAAAGAGAGTCGTTCCTTACTGGGTAACACAACTTCTGACTGGCCACCTGGTGGCTGGTAGCAGTAAAAATTCTGACTATACCTGGAGGTTTTCATGGCTGTCGCTGCCAACAAACGTTCGGTAATGACGCTGTTTTCCGGTCCTACTGACATCTATAGCCATCAGGTCCGCATTGTGCTGGCTGAGAAAGGTGTAAGTTTCGAGATCGAACACGTGGAAAAGGACAATCCGCCTCAGGATCTGATTGACCTCAACCCGAATCAGAGCGTTCCGACCCTGGTGGATCGTGAGCTGACCCTGTGGGAATCTCGCATCATTATGGAATATCTGGATGAGCGTTTCCCGCATCCGCCACTGATGCCTGTTTACCCGGTAGCTCGCGGTGAAAGCCGTCTGTACATGCATCGCATCGAAAAAGACTGGTACACGCTGATGAACACCATCATCAACGGTTCAGCTTCTGAAGCAGATGCCGCACGTAAGCAACTGCGCGAAGAACTGCTGGCGATTGCGCCGGTCTTCGGTCAGAAGCCGTACTTCCTGAGCGATGAGTTCAGCCTGGTCGATTGCTACCTTGCTCCGCTGCTGTGGCGTCTGCCGCAACTGGGTATCGAGTTCAGCGGCCCGGGTGCGAAAGAGCTGAAAGGCTATATGACCCGCGTCTTTGAGCGTGACTCTTTCCTTGCTTCTTTAACTGAAGCTGAACGTGAAATGCGTCTGGGCCGGAGTTAATCTGTATGGATTTGTCACAGCTAACACCACGTCGTCCCTATCTGCTGCGTGCATTCTATGAGTGGTTGCTGGATAACCAGCTCACGCCGCACCTGGTGGTGGATGTGACGCTCCCTGGCGTGCAGGTTCCTATGGAATATGCGCGTGACGGGCAAATCGTACTCAATATTGCGCCGCGTGCTGTCGGCAATCTGGAACTGGCGAATGATGAGGTGCGCTTTAACGCGCGCTTTGGTGGCATTCCGCGTCAGGTTTCTGTGCCGCTGGCTGCCGTGCTGGCTATCTACGCCCGTGAAAATGGCGCAGGCACGATGTTTGAACCTGAAGCTGCCTACGATGAAGATGCCAGCATCATGAATGATGAAGAGGCATCGGCAGACAACGAAACCGTTATGTCGGTTATTGATGGCGACAAGCCAGATCACGATGATGACACTCATCCTGACGATGAACCACCGCAGCCACCACGTGGTGGTCGACCAGCATTACGCGTTGTGAAGTAATACTAAAACAGGCCCTGGCGGCCTGTTTTGTCTTTTTAATGACTTAATAAAATAGCGTGATTGTGGCAATCATATTCACCACGAAACCGACTGCCATGGGGATCGCTGTCCGCTTCACTACCGCAAAAGGCGAAACGCCTGCAATTCCTGACGTAACGACCACCACCGCAGTAATCGGCGAAACAGCGCGCGCTAGCGTCGTGGCAAAATGCATCGGCATAATCATTACAACCGCTGGCACATGTAGTCCGGCTGCGATATTCGGAATAAGACTGGCAAATGACATAAACGGCGCATTGCCTGAGCCCATCACAATGGCACAAATGGCAATGACCAGCGCCATAATAATCATCACGCCAATACCGCCCAGACCAGAATGCTCCGCACCCCTGATAACCGCATCGACAGTGCCAATCGTCGTTAAGCCTTTCGCAAATATTTCACCCGCGACCACCAGCGTTACCACGTTGGCAAACTGCGTACCCATGCCGTCAAAAAACGCCTGCACATCATCCATTGTTTCGCGCAAGTTATGCTTGCGGAAGAACTCAACAAACATCGTCACCGTCAAACTCAGTAACATCACCACCACCAGATGCAGTTCTGACTGCATCAGCCCGACGTGGGCAAGGAACAGCGAGCCGAGCATCAGGATTAACGGCATCACCGGTAAAATGGCGTAATAGAGCGGCGGGACATTATCGAGAGCTTTTTGCTCTGCCTGTTCGTGATTGATATTTTTATCTTTTTTGTCGAAAGCGCGTTGCACGAAAAAGTGGGAGATCGCCACCGAGATAATGACGCAAGAGGCGACCGGAAGCTGGTAGTGGAAGAAGTAAGTGGCAATTTTCATTCCTGCGACCTGGGCAGCAAAAATGGAGTTCGTTTCCAGAATCCCCCACTCAATGGACATCGTGGTTGCGATAACCGCCACCGCAGAGAGGCGACTTACTCCCAGACTCACCAGCGTCGGAAATAAGGTGACCATCAGCAACATACCCAGACCGGAGGCGCTGGTAATAAACTGCGCCATGATTTGGCCGATGACGTAAGTTGCCGACAGAATAATATACGGCGAGCGAATGAGTTTTAACGGGCGGCTTAACAAGCTCACCATCGCGCGACTTGCCCCTATGCGCTCCATATAGCGGGCATAACCGCCCACTGCCATAATCGACAGCCCCAATCCGGCAATGCGGTTGGACAGCATGCGCAGGATTTCATTATAAATATCGACGATCAAGTAGCCGCTGCTTTTGGCGGGATCGAGCACACCACCGAACCCTAACCAGACACCGCACATCATCAGGAAGATACCTGCGGCAGCCAGCACCACCTGAGGTTTGTAGTTTTTCAGGATCAAATAGCCCATCGTAATTAATACGATGACAGATATAATTATGCCGAACATTGTTGAACTCCGTGTCAAAAGAAAACGGTCAATCCCATAAACGGCAGATTGAAAACAATGATGTTATATTTTTTGCAAGGCCATTTATGGTGCGGATGTCGTGTTTTTAATTGTAGGTGAGGTGATTTTTCATTAAAAAATATGCGCTTATGATTATTTTGTAAGAACATATTCATAATATTCATAATACTTGTTAATAGTCTTATGAATAATTCAATCGGGATGTTTTTATCTGCGTTACATTAATTTTTCGCAATAGTTAATTATTCCGTTAATTATGGTAATGATGAGGCACAAAGAGAAAACCCCGCCATTTCCCCCTACTTTCAATCCTGTGATAGGATGTCACTGATGATGTTAATCACACTGACCTTACAGAATGGGCCTTATGAACGCATTTGATTCGCAAACCGAAGATTCTTCACCTGCAATTGGCCGCAACTTACGCAGCCGCCCGCTGGCGCGTAAAAAACTCTCCGAAATGGTGGAAGAAGAGCTGGAACAGATGATCCGCCGTCGTGAATTTGGCGAAGGTGAACAATTACCGTCTGAACGCGAACTGATGGCGTTCTTTAACGTCGGGCGTCCTTCGGTGCGCGAAGCGCTGGCAGCGTTAAAACGCAAAGGTCTGGTGCAGATAAACAACGGCGAACGCGCTCGCGTCTCACGTCCTTCTGCGGACACCATCATCGGCGAGCTTTCCGGCATGGCGAAAGATTTCCTTTCTCATCCTGGCGGGATTGCCCATTTCGAACAATTACGTCTGTTCTTTGAATCCAGCCTGGTGCGCTATGCGGCTGAACACGCCACCGATGAACAAATCGATTTGCTGGCAAAAGCACTGGAAATCAACAGTCAGTCGCTGGATAACAACGCGGCATTCATTCGCTCAGACGTTGATTTCCACCGCGTTCTGGCGGAGATCCCCGGTAACCCAATCTTCATGGCGATCCACGTTGCCCTGCTCGACTGGCTGATCGCCGCACGTCCAACCGTGGCTGATCAGGCTCTGCACGAGCATAACAACGTTAGCTATCAACAGCATATTGCGATCGTTGACGCGATCCGGCGTCATGATCCTGACGAAGCCGATCGTGCGTTGCAATCGCATCTCAACAGCGTCTCTGCTACCTGGCACGCCTTCGGTCAGACCACCAACAAAAAGAAATAATGCCACTTTAGTGAAGCAGATCGCATTATAAGCTTTCTGTATGGGGTGTTGCTTAATTGATCTGGTATAACAGGTATAAAGGTATATCGTTTATCAGACAAGCATCACTTCAGAGGTATTTATGGCAACGAATTTACGTGGCGTAATGGCTGCACTCCTGACTCCTTTTGATCAACAACAAGCACTGGATAAAGCGAGTCTGCGTCGCCTGGTTCAGTTCAATATTCAGCAGGGCATTGACGGTTTATACGTGGGTGGTTCGACCGGCGAAGCCTTTGTACAAAGCCTTTCCGAGCGTGAACAGGTACTGGAAATCGTCGCCGAAGAGGCGAAAGGTAAGATTAAACTCATCGCCCACGTCGGTTGCGTCAGCACCGCCGAAAGCCAACAACTTGCGGCATCGGCTAAACGTTATGGCTTCGATGCCGTCTCCGCCGTCACGCCGTTCTACTATCCTTTCAGCTTTGAAGAACACTGCGATCACTATCGGGCAATTATTGATTCGGCGGATGGTTTGCCGATGGTGGTGTACAACATTCCTGCCCTGAGCGGGGTAAAACTAACCCTGGATCAGATCAACACCCTGGTTACGCTGCCTGGTGTCGGCGCGCTGAAACAGACCTCTGGCGATCTCTATCAGATGGAACAGATCCGTCGTGAACATCCTGATCTGGTGCTCTATAACGGTTACGACGAAATCTTCGCCTCTGGTCTTCTGGCGGGCGCTGATGGTGGTATCGGTAGTACTTACAACATCATGGGCTGGCGTTATCAGGGGATTGTGAAGGCGCTGAAAGAAGGCGATATCCAGACCGCGCAGAAGCTGCAAACCGAATGTAATAAAGTCATTGATTTACTGATCAAAACGGGCGTATTCCGCGGCCTGAAAACGGTCCTGCATTA
Source organism: Escherichia sp. WS547 (assembly GCF_046486065.1). Lineage (NCBI taxonomy): Bacteria > Pseudomonadati > Pseudomonadota > Gammaproteobacteria > Enterobacterales > Enterobacteriaceae > Escherichia > Escherichia sp. WS547. The sequence goes on from NZ_JBJQMA010000003.1 coordinate 50,886, forward strand.
TATGGATGTCGTTTCTGTGCCGCTGTGCCGCAAACCGTTTGGTCCGGTCGATGAAAAGTATCTGCCAGAACTGAAGGCGCTGGCCCAGCAGTTGATGCAAGAGCGCGGGTGAGTTGTTTCCCCTCGCTCGCCCCTACCGGGTGAGGGGAAATAAACGCATCTGTACCCTACAATTTTCATACCAAAGCGTGTGGGCATCGCCCACCGCGGGAGACTCACAATGAGTACTACAACCCAGAATATCCCGTGGTATCGCCATCTCAATCGTGCACAATGGCGGGCATTTTCCGCTGCCTGGTTGGGATATCTGCTTGACGGTTTTGATTTCGTTTTAATCGCCCTGGTACTCACCGAAGTACAAGGTGAATTCGGGCTGACGACGGTGCAGGCGGCAAGTCTGATCTCCGCAGCCTTTATCTCTCGCTGGTTCGGCGGCCTGATGCTCGGCGCTATGGGTGACCGCTACGGGCGTCGTCTGGCAATGGTCACCAGCATCGTTCTCTTCTCGGCCGGGACGCTGGCCTGCGGCTTTGCGCCAGGCTACATCACCATGTTTATCGCTCGTCTGGTCATCGGCATGGGGATGGCGGGTGAATACGGTTCCAGCGCCACCTATGTCATTGAAAGCTGGCCAAAACATCTGCGTAATAAAGCCAGTGGTTTTCTGATTTCCGGCTTCTCTGTGGGGGCCGTCGTTGCCGCTCAGGTCTATAGCCTGGTGGTTCCGGTCTGGGGCTGGCGTGCGCTGTTCTTTATCGGCATTTTGCCAATCATCTTTGCTCTCTGGCTGCGTAAAAACATCCCGGAAGCGGAAGACTGGAAAGAGAAACATGCTGGTAAAGCACCAGTACGCACGATGGTAGATATTCTCTACCGTGGTGAACATCGCATTGCCAATATCGTAATGACACTGGCGGCGGCTACTGCGCTGTGGTTTTGCTTCGCCGGTAACCTGCAAAATGCCGTGATCGTCGCTGTTCTTGGGCTGTTATGCGCCGCAATCTTTATCAGCTTTATGGTGCAAAGTACGGGCAAACGCTGGCCAACGGGCGTAATGCTGATGGTGGTCGTGTTGTTTGCTTTCCTCTACTCATGGCCGATTCAGGCGCTGCTGCCAACGTATCTGAAAACCGATCTGGCTTATAACCCGCATACTGTCGCCAACGTGCTGTTCTTTAGTGGCTTTGGCGCGGCGGTGGGATGCTGCGTAGGTGGCTTCCTCGGTGACTGGCTGGGAACCCGCAAAGCGTACGTTTGTAGCCTGCTGGCCTCGCAGCTGCTGATTATTCCGGTATTTGCGATTGGCGGCGCAAACGTCTGGGTGCTCGGTCTGTTACTGTTCTTCCAGCAAATGCTTGGACAAGGGATCGCCGGGATCTTACCGAAACTGATTGGCGGTTATTTCGATACCGACCAGCGTGCAGCGGGCCTGGGCTTTACCTACAACGTCGGCGCATTGGGCGGTGCACTGGCCCCAATCATCGGCGCGTTGATCGCTCAACGTCTGGATTTGGGTACTGCGCTGGCATCGCTCTCGTTCAGTCTGACATTTGTGGTGATCCTGCTGATTGGTCTGGATATGCCTTCCCGCGTTCAACGTTGGCTGCGCCCGGAAGCATTGCGTACTCATGACGCTATCGACGGCAAACCATTTAGCGGTGCCGTGCCATTTGGCCGCGCCAAAAACGATTTAGTCAAAACCAAAAGTTAATCCTGTTGCCCGGTCTCTGTACCGGGCCTTTCGCTAAGGGAAGATGTATGTCGTTACTTGCACAACTGGATCAAAAAATCGCTGCTAACGGTGGCCTGATTGTCTCCTGCCAGCCGGTCCCTGACAGCCCGCTCGATAAACCCGAAATCGTCGCTGCCATGGCATTAGCTGCAGAGCAGGCGGGCGCGGTTGCCATTCGCATTGAAGGTGTGGCAAATCTGCAAGCCACGCGTGCGGTGGTGAGCGTGCCAATTATCGGGATTGTGAAACGCGATCTGGAGGATTCTCCGGTACGCATCACGGCCTATATTGAAGATGTTGATGCGCTGGCGCAGGCGGGCGCGGACATTATCGCCATTGACGGCACCGACCGCCCGCGTCCGGTGCCTGTTGAAACGTTGCTGGCACGTATTCACCATCACGGTTTACTGGCGATGACCGACTGCTCAACGCCGGAAGACGGCCTGGCATGCCAAAAGCTGGGAGCCGAAATTATTGGCACTACGCTTTCTGGCTATACCACGCCTGAAACGCCAGAAGAGCCGGATCTGGCGCTGGTGAAAACGTTGAGCGACGCCGGATGTCGGGTGATTGCCGAAGGGCGTTACAACACGCCTGCTCAGGCGGCAGATGCGATGCGCCACGGCGCGTGGGCGGTGACGGTCGGTTCTGCCATTACGCGTCTTGAACACATTTGTCAGTGGTACAACACAGCGATGAAAAAGGCGGTGCTATGACCACACTGGCGATTGATATCGGCGGTACTAAACTTGCCGCCGCGCTGATTGGCGCTGATGGGCAGATCCGCGATCGTCGTGAACTTCCTACGCCAGCCAGCCAGACACCAGAAGCCTTGCGTGATGCCTTATCCGCATTAGTCTCTCCGTTGCAAGCTCATGCGCAGCGGGTTGCCATCGCTTCAACCGGAATTATTCGCGACGGCAGTTTGCTGGCGCTTAATCCGCATAATCTCGGTGGATTACTACACTTTCCGTTAGTCAAAACGCTGGAGCAACTTACCGATTTGCCGACCATTGCCATTAACGACGCGCAGGCCGCAGCATGGGCGGAGTATCAGGCGCTGGAAGGCGATATAACCGAGATGGTGTTTATCACTGTTTCCACTGGCGTCGGCGGCGGTGTAGTGAGCGGCGGCAAACTGCTTACCGGCCCTGGAGGTCTGGCGGGGCACATCGGGCATACGCTTGCCGATCCGCATGGTCCAGTCTGCGGCTGTGGACGCACAGGTTGCGTGGAGGCGATTGCTTCTGGTCGCGGCATTGCGGCGGCGGCGCAAGGGGAGTTGGCTGGTGCGAATGCGAAAACTATTTTCACGCATGCCGGGCAGGGCGATGAGCAGGCACAGCAACTGATTCACCGTTCCGCACGTACGCTTGCAAGGCTGATCGCTGATATTAAAGCCACAACTGATTGCCAGTGCGTGGTGGTCGGTGGCAGCGTTGGTCTGGCAGAGGGGTATCTGGCGCTGGTGGAAACGTATCTGGCGCAGGAGCCAGCGGCATTTCATGTTGATTTACTGGCGGCGCACTACCGCCACGATGCAGGTTTACTTGGGGCTGCGCTGTTGGCCCAGGGAGAAAAATTATGATGATGGGTGAAGTACAGTCATTACCGTCTGCCGGATTGCATCCTGCGTTACAGGACGCGTTAACACTAGCCTTAGCCGCCAGGCCGCAAGAAAAAGCACCGGGTCGTTACGAATTACAGGGCGACAATATCTTTATGAATGTCATGACGTTTAACACTCAATCGCCCGTCGAGAAAAAAGCGGAATTGCACGAGCAATACATTGATATCCAGCTGTTGTTAAACGGTGAGGAACGGATTCTGTTTGGCACGGCAGGCACTGCGCGTCAGTGTGAAGAGTTCCACCATGAGGATGATTACCAGCTTTGCAGCGCCATTGAGAACGAGCAAGCCATCATCTTAAAACCGGGAATGTTCGCCGTGTTTATGCCGGGAGAACCGCATAAACCAGGATGCGTTGTCGGCGAACCTGATGAGATTAAAAAGGTTGTGGTGAAGGTTAAGGCTGATTTAATGGCTTAAAACTTAGTTCGTTTTAAAGATTCTGCAGACACTGTCTGCAGAATTCGAAACCGCTGAAATTAACGGCGTCTATAGCCTTCCTCTAGCACCGCCTGTGTTCGAACGAGTTCATCCGCGAGTCGTTTTTCATCAGGTAGTTGCATCTTATATTCGCTCGCCAGAACGGTGTTAGGCAAACCTGCCAGAGCATAATGTGCTTCTCCGGCTCCTTTCTCTGCACAGAGAACCAGACCGATGGGCGGATTTTCATCCGGTAGCGTCCAGTGCTCTTTGGCGTAGTTGAGATACATATTCATCTGTCCGGCATCGCTATAGCTGAATTTGCCCACTTTTAGATCGACGATTAGCAGGCAGCGTAAACGGCGGTGGAAAAACAGCAGATCGACACGAAACCAGTTGTCATCAATGCGTAACCTTCGCTGTCGACCAACAAAGGCAAAATCATCCCCAAGTTCCAGCATGAAATCCATCAGGTGGTTGATCAGCGCCTCCTCAAAATCGGATTCTGAGTATTCATCTTTCAATTCCAGAAATTCGAGCACAAAGGGATCGCGTATCGCCTGCTGCGGAAGAATATGCGTCTCGGTAGGAGCGTGTTGTTGCAGCATGGCTGATTTGTCATGTGACAGTAGTGTCCGCTCATAAAACTGGGTCGCAATTTGTCGTTCGAGCTGACGAGCAGACCAGCCACAGCGGAGTGTCTCTTTCTCATAAAAGCTGCGAGCATCAGCTTTTTTAACAGAAAGCAAACGGACGTAAGTGGACCAGGGCAGGGGGAAGGATTTGGCGAGTTGCGCTAAATGGCAAGATTCTCCAGACACAGTCTGGAGAATTGTGGGGGTGAATTGTGCAGACAGTGTCTGCACAATTTCAATTCTTTGAAAACAAATATAAAAATTCTTAAACTGCCATAAATTCCTGGTGGAAAATCCACGCTTATACCTTAGACTTAAATCCTTTGATAGTCGCTTGATTAGCTGCGCACCATACGCAGCCCTGGCCTCGCCACCTTGTTCAAATTCGACAATTCGTCGGCCAATTTCCCAGTACGTCGCGGTCATTAACGCGTTAACGCTACGTACCGTTTCCGTTCGGGCGCTATCGACCAGATGAATAATGCCGTCGTGGATTTGCTGGTAGCCTGCTGTGGTTCCTTCTGAGAGCGATTCCATTATCTGTCCCTTAATATGGCGCAGTGTTGAATAATGGAATCAGCTATACGCCGGGCATCTGCCGGTAACAATCCAGATATGCGTATTACATTGGTTTTCTTCAGATTATGCGAGGCGCTTTCCAGAACGAAAGGAGAATTTCAGCGCCGACTCTTTTCTGAGGAGGCGGCGCTGGAGCAGGGATTAAACTTCCAGCCAGTTCATAATGCCGTCTGCCGCCTTACGACCTTCGGCAATAGCGGTCACCACCAGATCGGAACCTCGGACGATATCGCCGCCAGCAAAGATTTTCGGGTTGCTGGTCTGGAAAGCGTTGTCGTTGCCTTCCGGAGCGATGATGCGGCCTTGGGAATCCAGCTCGACGCTGTGTTTTGCCAGCCATTCCATGCTGTGCGGGCGAAAGCCAAACGCCATGATCACCGCATCTGCAGGAACGATATGCTCTGACCCTGCCACGATCTCTGCGCGGCGACGGCCTTTGGCATCCGGTTCGCCCATTTCGGTACGCACCATTTTTACGCCGCTGACTTTGCCGTTACCGTTCACTTCAATCCCCAGTGGCTGGACATTGAATTTGAACTCTACACCTTCTTCCCGCGCGTTTTTCACTTCGCGGCGGGAACCTGGCATGTTCTCTTCATCACGACGATAGGCACAGGTAACGTGCTTCGCTCCCTGGCGTACAGACGTACGCACGCAGTCCATCGCAGTGTCGCCACCGCCAAGTACCACCACGCGTTTGCCTTCCATGCTGACGAACGGTTCTTCGCGGGTTTCGCCAAAGCCCATTAACTGTTTGGTGTTGGCGATAAGGAACGGCAGCGCTGCGTACACGCCATCGGCGTCTTCGTTTTCCAGCCCGCCGCGCATTGACTGATAAGTCCCGACGCCAAGGAACACGGCATCGTAATCACTCAGCAGATCGTCCAGCTGTACGTCGCGGCCCACTTCGGTATTGAGTTTGAATTCAATACCCATGCCGGTGAAGATTTCACGGCGGCGCGTCATTACCTCTTTTTCCAGCTTGAAAGCCGGAATACCGAAGGTCAGCAATCCGCCAATTTCCGGATGACGGTCGAAGACAACCGCTTTTACGCCGTTGCGCGTCAGCACATCCGCACACGCCAGACCCGCCGGGCCTGCACCGATAATCGCTACTTTTTTACCGGTCTGTTTCACGCCAGATATATCCGGACGCCAGCCCATTTCGAACGCTTTATCATTGATATAACGCTCAATGTTGCCGATGGTCACTGCGCCAAACTCATCGTTCAGGGTGCAGGAACCTTCGCACAGACGGTCTTGCGGGCAGACACGTCCGCACACTTCCGGCAGGGTATTGGTCTGATGCGACAGTTCCGCCGCTTCAAAAATACGCCCCTCGTTGGCGAGCTTCAGCCAGTTCGGGATGTAGTTGTGTACCGGGCATTTCCACTCGCAGTATGGGTTGCCGCACGACAGGCAGCGGTCAGCCTGCGCTTTGGCCTGGCCTTCGGAAAACGGCTCGTAAATTTCAACAAACTCAATTTTGCGGATCTTCAGCGGTTTCTTTGGCGGATCAACGCGCTGCAGGTCGATAAATTGATAAACATTCTGACTCATTGTTGCTACCCCTTACTGCGCCTGCACGCGCAACTCTGCTGCGCTACGACTACGGTGACCCAGCAGTGCTTTTACATCACTGGACTTCGGTTTAACCAGCGCAAATTTAGTGGCGAAGGTTGACCAGTTCGCCAGAATCTCTTCACCACGCTGAGAGCCAGTATGCTGAACATGCTCGGTGATAAGACCACGCAGATGCTCTTCATGGATCGCCAGATCGTCAACGCTTAAGACCTCGACCAGTTCCGGGTTAACGCGTTTGCGGAAATCGCCGCTTTCATCGAGAACGTAAGCGAAGCCTCCGGTCATACCCGCGCCGAAATTCACGCCGGTTTTACCCAGAATACAGACAATACCGCCCGTCATATATTCACAGCCATTGTCGCCAATGCCTTCTACCACGGTGATAGCACCGGAGTTACGTACGCCGAAACGTTCACCCGCGCGGCCTGCGGCATACAGACGACCTCCGGTCGCGCCATACAGGCAGGTGTTGCCGATAATGCTTGCTTCATGGCTGCGGAAGGCTGAGCCAACCGGAGGGCGAATGGCGATTAAGCCGCCCGCCATGCCTTTACCGACATAGTCGTTGGCATCACCGGTCAGGTACAGTTCCACGCCGCCCGCGTTCCACACGCCGAAGCTCTGGCCTGCGGTGCCGTTGAAGTACGCCTTGATCGGATCGGCAGCCAGCCCCTGATCGCCGTGCGTCTGGGCGATATAGCCTGAAAGCGATGCGCCGACAGAACGGTCGGTGTTGCGGATATCGAACCAGAAGGTTTTGCTCTGGCGTTCATCGACAAACGGTTTTGCCTGTTGCAGCAACTGCGCGTTCAGTAGGCCGTTATCAAACGGCGGGTTGTTTTCGGTGCAGTAGAGTGCCTTACCTGCATGTGGCTCGGCAGTTTCCAGCAGCTTCGACAGCGCCAGTTTCTGCTGTTTGGCGGTGAAACCGTCCAGCTCTTTCAGCAGGTCGGTGCGACCAATCAGATCCACCAGACGCGTTACCCCCAGCTGTGCCATCAGCTCGCGGGTTTCACGTGCGATAAACTCAAAGTAATTCGTCACCTTGAACGGCAGGCCGTGATAGTGATTCTTACGCAGTTTGTCATCCTGAGTTGCAACACCCGTCGCGCAGTTGTTCAGATGGCAAATACGCAGATATTTACAGCCGAGCGCCACCATCGGGCCAGTGCCGAAGCCGAAGCTTTCTGCGCCGAGAATCGCCGCTTTGATGATATCAACGCCGGTTTTCAGGCCGCCATCAACCTGCAAACGGATCTTATGACGCAGACCATTGGCAACCAGCGCCTGTTGGGTTTCAACAAGCCCCAGCTCCCACGGACAGCCTGCGTATTTCACCGATGAAAGCGGACTTGCGCCGGTGCCGCCATCATAGCCTGCGATGGTGATTAAATCGGCATAAGCTTTCGCCACGCCAGTCGCGATGGTGCCTACTCCCGGTTCGGAAACCAGCTTCACGGAGATCATCGCTTTCGGGTTAACCTGCTTGAGGTCGAAAATAAGCTGCGCTAAGTCCTCGATAGAGTAGATATCATGGTGCGGCGGCGGGGAGATCAGCGTCACTCCGGGCACCGAATAGCGCAGTTTGGCGATGTAAGGCGTGACTTTATCGCCCGGTAACTGACCGCCTTCGCCCGGCTTCGCGCCCTGGGCGACTTTAATCTGAATGACGTCGGCATTGACCAGATACGCCGGAGTAACCCCAAAGCGACCGGAAGCCACCTGCTTGATGCGCGACACTTTGTTGGTGCCGTAGCGTGCCGGATCTTCGCCGCCTTCACCGGAGTTAGAGTTGCCGCCGATGCTGTTCATCGCTTCAGCCAGCGCCTCGTGGGCTTCCGGGCTTAACGCGCCGATAGACATCGCAGCGGTATCGAAGCGTTTAAACAGTTCGCTTGCCGGTTCAACATCAGCAATGTTGACCGCGTTTTCACCCGGCGTAATTGCCAGCAGATCGCGCAGCGTGGTTGCCGGACGCTCATTAACCAGCTTCGCGTATTCCTGATAGTCGCTGTACTCGCCGCTTTGTACCGCCTGTTGCAGCGTGCGCACCACGTCCGGGTTGTAGGCGTGGTATTCGCCGCCGTGCACATATTTCAGCAGGCCGCCCTGGCTGATGGGCTTACGCGCCAGCCAGGCACGTTTCGACAGATTCAGCAGATCCTGCTGGAAGTCTTCAAAGCTTGCCCCGCCAATGCGGCTGACCGCGCCCTGGAAGCACAGGCCTACGACATCATCGTGCAGACCGACCGCTTCAAACAGTTTCGAGCAGCGGTAAGAGGCGATGGTGGAGATGCCCATTTTGGACATGATTTTGTACAAGCCTTTGTTGATGCCGTTACGGTAGTTGAGCATCACGGTACGATAATCTTTGGCAATCGCGTGGGTGTCTACCAGGCGGCCCAGCGTTTCATAGGCAAGGTACGGATAAATAGCCGTCGCACCGAAGCCCAGCAACACGGCGAAATGGTGCGGATCGCGGGCGCTGGCGGTTTCGACGATGATGTTGGCATCGCAACGCAAGCTTTGATCGACCAGACGGGTCTGGATCGCGCCAACCGCCATCGGGGCTGGAACCGGCAGGCGATCTTTAGCGATATTCCTGTCGGAGAGCACCAGCAGCACAGTGCCGCTACGTACCATTTTTTCAGCTTTGTCGCACAGCTCTTTGACCGTCGCTTCGAGCGTGGTTTTGGTGACGTCAAAGGTGATATCCAGTGTATCTGCGCGGTAGTGCTCCTCTTTCATCGTCGTGAGCTGTTTGAAATCGGAGTAGAGCAGAATCGGCGATTTAAAACTTAAACGGTGCGCCTGGCCCTCTGCTTCACAGAAGACGTTCATTTCACGACCAATGCTGGTGGCGAGCGACATAACATGCGCTTCACGCAGCGGGTCGATTGGCGGGTTAGTCACCTGGGCAAACTGCTGGCGGAAGTAGTCGTAAATAATGCGCGGCTGACTGGAGAGCACGGCGAATGGGGTGTCGTCGCCCATCGAACCGACCGCTTCCTGACCGTTTTCGCCCAGTACGCGAATTACGGAGTCCAGCTCTTCCGCGCTGTAGTTAAACTGTTTCTGGTAACTGGCAAGTGTGTCGTCGTCCAGTTCGCGGCTACCTACTTCTTCATCGGGCAGGTCTTCAAACGGTACCAGTCGGCGGACGTTTTTCTCCATCCACTCTTTATATGGATGACGGCTTTTCAGATCGTCATCGGTTTCTGCCGAGTGCAGAATGCGCCCACTGCGGGTGTCGATAACCATCAGTTCGCCTGGCCCCACGCGGCCTTTTTCGACCACTTCGTCAGGCTGATAATCCCAGATACCAACTTCAGAGGCGCAGGTGATGAGCTTATCTTTGGTGATGACATAGCGTGCCGGACGCAGACCGTTACGGTCGAGGTTACAGGCGGCAAAACGACCGTCAGACATCACGATGCCCGCCGGGCCATCCCACGGCTCCATATGCATGGAGTTAAAGTCAAAGAAGGCACGCAGTTCCGGGTCCATATCCGGATTGTTCTGCCAGGCGGGTGGTACTAACAGACGCATGGCGCGGATGATATCCATCCCACCTGCCAGCAGCAGTTCCAGCATGTTATCCATGGAACTGGAGTCAGAGCCGGTTTCGTTGACGAACGGCGCGGCGTCGTGCAGGTCAGGGATCAGCGGCGTCTGGAATTTATAGGTACGTGCGCGCGCCCATTGGCGGTTACCGGTGATGGTGTTGATTTCACCGTTATGCGCCAGGTAGCGGAACGGCTGCGCCAGCGGCCAGCGCGGTACGGTGTTAGTGGAGAAGCGCTGGTGGAACAGGCAAATGGCCGATTCCAGACGCAGGTCCGCAAGATCCAGATAAAAGCGCGGCAGATCCGCCGGCATACACAGACCTTTATAAATATTGACCAGATTCGACAGGCTACAGACGTAGAAGTCTTTGTCGGCTTCGAGACGCTTTTCAATGCGGCGGCGGGCGATAAACAGACGGCGCTCCATATCGCGCGGACGCCAGCCTGCCGGGGCGTTCACAAAAATTTGCTCAATGCGTGGCAGAGAGGAGAGGGCGATTTCACCCAGCACGCCTTCGTTAGTGGGGACATCACGCCAGCCCACAATCGACAACGTTTCGCGTTGCAGCTCTTCTTCAACGATGCGGCGTGCGGCAGCAGCGAGTTCAGGATCTTTATTCAGGAAGAGCATCCCGACAGCGTAGTTTTTTGCTAAACGCCATCCGCGCTCCTGCGCAACGATGCGAAAAAAGCGATCCGGTTTTTGTAACAGCAAGCCGCAACCGTCACCGGTTTTACCATCGGCGAGAATCGCGCCACGGTGCTGCATGCGGGCCAGTGCGTGTATTGCAGTACGCACTACCTTGTGGCTAGGTTCGCCTTCTATGTGGGCGATCAGGCCGAAACCACAGTTATCCCTCTCAAGGGATTTATCGTACAACATATCGTGAACCTCCCCCAGGCTCTGCGGGAACCCCACTTCCGAACCGCTGCGCACGGGCACAGAAAGAGCGTGGCGACGGGGTTTGCGTGTCATACGCGCGCCTCGCATTCGCCCCCTTGTTGTCCTTTTCGCATCGGTTAATACGGTGAAGAGGGGATCTCAATTACTGCATAAATATGATGAGCAGGCTGCTCATCCAGAAAGCTTCCAGCGGATTTCCAACTTATCGGGAAAGCTGATACAGGTCAAATGGCAAGCTTATTGGTACAGAAATGTGCTTTAGCGCAAAATTCTTTATTAAATGGCTGAAATTAAAGTGGATTTTATCTTTAAGGCTAAAAGGGGAGTCGTTAGAGAAACAGTCAATTCCTGACTGTCATAAAGGCGTGTTAACCCTTATCCTGCCTTGAACTGACGAGAAAACCAGCATTTTATACTGCCTTAATTGGTAATGACGTTTCATGCTACTGTTTTTGCCTAAAATCCATAAGGAGATAAAAAAATCTGACACAAGATAAGCAAAAGTGATTTATGTGATTATGCATGAAATTTCGGTAATTTTGATTGATTATGCAGTTGATAAAAGCAGGCCGGGACGATTGATCCAGGTCATCGCCGAATTGAGCTAAAAATGGCAGGCTTTGGCCTCTTTTCAAGGCGCGGTCTATCAGATTATGCAGTTACAGAAATTAGTCAATATGTTTGGTGGTGATCTCACCCGTCGTTATGGGCAAAAGGTGCATAAGCTGACGCTGCACGGCGGTTTTAGCTGCCCTAACCGTGACGGTACCATCGGGCGTGGTGGCTGCACATTCTGTAATGTGGCCTCGTTTGCCGATGAAGCGCAGCAACATCGTTCCATTGCCGAACAACTGGCGCACCAGGCGAATTTAGTTAACCGCGCTAAACGCTATCTGGCCTACTTTCAGGCGTATACCAGCACCTTTGCGGAAGTTCAGGTGCTGCGTTCTATGTATCAGCAGGCGGTGAGCCAGGCCAATATTGTCGGTTTGTGTGTTGGTACCCGCCCGGACTGCGTGCCGGATGCGGTGCTGGATCTGCTTTGCGAATATAAGGACCAGGGTTACGAAGTGTGGCTGGAGCTGGGGCTACAAACCGCCAACGACAAAACGCTGCATCGCATCAATCGCGGTCATGATTTTGCCTGTTATCAGCGCACGACGCAGCTGGCGCGTGAGCGTGGGCTGAAGGTGTGTTCTCACTTAATTGTCGGCCTGCCTGGCGAAGGGCAGGCTGAATGTTTGCAAACGCTGGAGCGAGTGGTTGAAACTGGCGTGGACGGCATAAAGCTGCATCCGCTGCATATTGTGAAAGGCAGCATTATGGCGAAAGCCTGGGAAGCGGGGCGTTTGAACGGTATTGAACTGGAGGATTACACGCTCACTGCCGGAGAAATGATTCGCCATACGCCACCGGAAGTGATCTACCACCGCATTTCCGCCAGCGCCCGTCGCCCGACGCTGCTTGCTCCGCTGTGGTGCGAAAATCGATGGACGGGAATGGTCGAGCTGGATCGCTATCTGAATGAACATGGCGTACAGGGATCGGCGCTGGGACGTCCGTGGCTACCTCCAACGGAGTAGACCATTGAGGGGAATTCCGCATTTCTCACACAATTTATAACGTAACTGTCAGAATTGGGTATTATTGGGGCAGGTTGTCGTGAAGGAATTCCCTAATGAAGCAAATTCGTCTGCTGGCGCAGTATTATGTTGACCTGATGATGAAGTTAGGTCTGGTGCGCTTCTCAATGTTGCTGGCGCTGGCCCTCGTCGTTCTTGCCATTGTGGTACAAATGGCGGTAACCATGGTGCTGCATGGTCAGGTCGAAAGCATTGATGTTATTCGTTCTATCTTCTTTGGTTTGCTGATTACGCCGTGGGCGGTCTACTTTCTATCGGTGGTCGTCGAGCAACTGGAGGAGTCACGACAACGTCTGTCACGGCTGGTGCAAAAACTGGAGGAGATGCGCGAGCGCGATTTGAGCCTCAACGTTCAGTTAAAAGATAATATTGCCCAGCTAAATCAGGAAATCGCCGTTCGTGAAAAAGCGGAAGCAGAACTGCAGGAAACCTTCGGCCAACTGAAAATTGAAATTAAAGAGCGTGAAGAGACACAAATTCAGCTCGAACAGCAATCCTCATTCTTACGTTCCTTCCTTGATGCTTCACCCGACCTGGTTTTTTATCGTAACGAAGATAAAGAGTTTTCTGGCTGTAACCGCGCGATGGAGCTGCTGACCGGAAAAAGCGAAAAACAACTGGTTCACCTGAAACCTGCTGATGTTTACTCACCGGAAGCCGCCGCAAAAGTCATTGAAACCGATGAAAAAGTGTTCCGTCATAATGTGTCACTGACCTATGAACAGTGGCTGGATTACCCGGACGGGCGCAAAGCCTGCTTTGAAATCCGTAAAGTGCCGTACTACGACCGCGTGGGTAAACGTCACGGTTTGATGGGCTTTGGTCGCGACATTACCGAGCGTAAGCGGTATCAGGATGCGCTTGAACGGGCCAGCCGCGACAAAACGACGTTTATCTCCACCATCAGTCACGAATTGCGTACGCCGCTGAATGGTATCGTCGGCCTGAGCCGCATTCTGCTGGATACCGAACTCACCGCCGAGCAGGAAAAATATCTCAAAACCATCCATGTTTCGGCCGTCACGCTCGGGAATATCTTCAACGATATTATCGACATGGATAAGATGGAACGGCGTAAGGTCCAGCTTGATAATCAGCCGGTTGATTTCACCAGCTTCCTTGCCGATCTGGAAAATCTCTCCGCATTGCAGGCGCAACAAAAAGGATTGCGCTTTAATCTGGAGCCTACGCTGCCATTACCGCATCAGGTCATTACCGACGGGACGCGTTTACGGCAGATCCTGTGGAACCTCATCAGTAACGCCGTCAAATTCACCCAGCAAGGCCAGGTTACCGTGCGCGTGCGCTACGATGAAGGCGATATGCTGCATTTTGAAGTGGAAGACTCTGGTATCGGCATTCCGCAGGATGAGCTGGATAAAATCTTTGCCATGTATTACCAGGTGAAAGACAGTCATGGCGGTAAACCTGCCACCGGCACCGGTATTGGTCTGGCCGTTTCTCGTCGTCTGGCGAAAAATATGGGCGGCGATATTACGGTTACCAGCGAACAGGGCAAAGGTTCAACCTTTACGTTGACGATCCACGCACCGTCGGTGGCTGAAGAGGTCGATGATGCGTTTGATGAAGACGATATGCCTTTACCGGCGCTGAATGTGCTGCTGGTGGAAGACATTGAACTGAACGTGATTGTCGCGCGTTCTGTGCTGGAAAAATTAGGTAACAGCGTTGATGTCGCCATGACCGGCAAGGCGGCGCTGGAGATGTTTAAACCGGGCGAATACGACCTGGTATTGCTGGATATTCAGTTGCCAGATATGACCGGGCTGGATATCTCTCGTGAACTGACGAAGCGTTATCCGCGCGAGGATTTACCGCCGCTGGTGGCCTTAACCGCTAACGTGTTGAAAGACAAACAAGAGTACCTCAATGCTGGAATGGATGATGTGCTGAGTAAGCCGCTTTCTGTTCCGGTGCTAACCGCGATGATCAAGAAATTCTGGGATACCCAGGATGATGAGGAGAGTACGGTGACGACAGAAGAGAACAGTAAATCAGAAGCATTGCTCGATATTCCCATGCTGGAACAGTATCTCGAACTTGTAGGACCGAAGCTGATCACCGACGGGTTAGCGGTGTTTGAGAAGATGATGCCGGGCTATGTCAGCGTGCTGGAGTCGAATCTGACGGCGCAGGATAAAAAAGGCATTGTTGAGGAAGGACATAAAATTAAAGGTGCGGCGGGGTCAGTGGGGTTACGCCATCTGCAACAGCTGGGTCAGCAAATTCAGTCTCCTGACCTTCCCGCCTGGGAAGATAACGTCGGTGAATGGATTGAAGAGATGAAAGAAGAGTGGCGTCACGACGTAGAAGTACTGAAAGCGTGGGTGGCAAAAGCCACTAAAAAATGACCCCGGCTAGACCGGGGTGCGCGAATACTGCGCCAACACCAGGGAAATCTTGGCTGCGCCGTAAATTATTATGATGAGTTACAAGGGCACAGCACTGTTTTTCAGGCCGCACGCAGTTAAGATAGCAAAACTTAAATGATTTGTTACATGAATCAGTTAAATGTGTGATGCGTAGCATTTTTATTAAAAAAATTAATGTGTTTCAGTCAATTGCGAAAGGATGATCACAATGAAGAAAATTGGCGTAATTCTGAGCGGATGCGGCGTCTATGACGGTTCTGAAATTCATGAAGCGGTGTTGACGTTGTTAGCTATTTCACGCAGCGGTGCGCAGGCGGTCTGCTTTGCACCGGATAAGCAGCAGGTTGATGTTATCAACCATTTAACGGGCGAAGCGATGACGGAAACGCGCAATGTGCTGATTGAAGCGGCACGAATAACGCGCGGTGAAATCCGTCCTCTGGCCCAGGCCGATGCCGCTGAACTGGATGCGTTGATTGTGCCGGGGGGTTTTGGCGCGGCGAAGAATTTAAGCAATTTTGCCAGTCTTGGTAGCGAATGCACCGTTGACCGTGAATTAAAGGCGCTGGCACAAGCGATGCATCAGGCCGGAAAACCGCTTGGTTTTATGTGTATTGCCCCGGCGATGCTGCCGAAAATTTTCGATTTCCCGCTGCGTTTGACCATCGGTACTGATATCGATACCGCAGAAGTGCTGGAAGAGATGGGCGCGGAGCATGTGCCGTGTCCTGTCGATGATATCGTGGTTGATGAAGACAATAAGATTGTCACCACCCCGGCATATATGCTGGCGCAGAACATTGCAGAAGCGGCGAGCGGCATTGATAAGCTGGTTTCCCGCGTGCTGGTCCTGGCGGAATGAGTAAAAGCCGCTTAACGGTGTTTAGTTTCATTCGCCGTTTTCTTCTGCGGTTAATGGTTGTCCTCGCCGTTTTCTGGGGTGGGGGCATTGCGTTGTTTAGCGTTGCGCCTGTTCCTTTCTCTGCGGTAATGGTCGAGCGGCAAGTCAGCGCCTGGCTGCATGGCAATTTTCGTTACGTGGCACATTCTGACTGGGTCAACATGGATCAAATCTCGCCGTGGATGGGACTGGCGGTGATTGCCGCAGAAGATCAGAAGTTTCCTGAGCACTGGGGCTTTGATGTCACTTCCATTGAGCAAGCCCTGGCGCACAACGAACGCAATGAAAACCGTATTCGCGGTGCATCAACGATTTCTCAGCAGACGGCCAAAAATCTCTTTTTATGGGATGGGCGTAGCTGGGTTCGAAAAGGGCTGGAAGCCGGATTAACGCTGGGGATAGAAACGGTCTGGAGCAAAAAGCGTATCCTGACGGTTTACCTGAATATCGCCGAATTTGGCGACGGTGTGTTTGGCGTCGAAGCTGCGGCACAACGTTATTTCCACAAACCCGCGAGCAAGCTTACCCGGTCGGAAGCTGCATTACTGGCAGCTGTATTACCTAATCCACTTCGTTTCAAAGTCTCCGCGCCATCGGGCTACGTGCGTAGCCGTCAGGCGTGGATTTTACGGCAGATGTATCAGTTAGGCGGTGAGTCGTTTATGCAACAACACCAGCTGGATTAAGCTTCGCGCGAAGTGAGGGTCAGCGTTTTGCTTTCACGAGGTTGCAGATCTTTCTGCAGGGCAATAGTCAGCGCCGGTTGGGCGATAAATCGTTTCCATAACCGCTCTTGCTTACGCAGACAACACCACTTCGACCAGGTCGCCAGTGGAATCAATGTGCTTTCACCAATGTTGTCGCAGACGACGGGGATAACCTCTGACTCACTGATGCGGTGACAGAGGATATTCTGCGGCTTCAGCGACATCGTCACGATACGGTTATCCTGCAAATAACGCTTCAGCTGTTTCAGTAGCTGGCGCAGTTGTGCAATGTCTTCTTCGTAACGGCATTGTGCAGCAAATTCGGTCAGCGTAATGGAGGGTTTGCCGTCAAAATCTGCAATCACATCGTAGACATAACCGGTTCCGCAATCCGTCTCAACGGTACCGTGATAGCGCGGTATTCCACTCCAGTCTTTTAACCGGCGACCAAGATGCGCGTAGTACTTTAACTCACGGCGGATCTCTTTATCGCCACCATCGCCACGATGGTAGACAATCTTGATACAGCGTTGGGCATCTTCCGGATGCGCATAACATTTCCGATGTCTTCCGGTGCCCAGGGGACTTTGTTCAGATAAGCGAATCATGCCATCTCCTGGAAATATTTTCTGACGATCTCCAGTATGGTCGATTAACTTAAACGAAACCTAAACAATGCTTCTTAAGGTTTTCTTAATGTTCTTCTGAAAGTGAAAAGCGCACGAAATGTACAAATGACGTTGATTGAGAACGATTTCAGTACGCGCTTTTCTTATTGTCGGGGGAGCTTGAAGGGATTTGAATGTCAAAGTGATGAAGATTAATCTTCATCAAAACCAGAATTAAAGAGGGCGATAACGGCGGCCAGTGCTTCCTCTTCCTGTGGACCGGTCGCTTCAACTTCAATCTGCCGTCCTTTGGCAGAATCCAGCATCAGCAGTGCAATAACGCTGTTGGCTTCGGCCTCGGTACCTTCGTCATTACGTAACAGCACTTCTGCGTCAAAACCTTGCATTAATTCAAACAGCTTCATTGCAGGCCGGGCATGCATGCCCAGCTTGTTTGTGATTTCAACAGTTTGCTTGACGGTCATGGTTTACGTTTTTCCAGCGTACGATGGCGTGACTGGACGTTTTTACCGCGCGAGCGGAAGTAGTCTGCCAGTTGCTCTGCAATATACACCGAACGGTGCTTCCCGCCGGTACAACCAATGGCGACCGTCAAGTAGCTACGGTTGTTGGTTTCCAGCATAGGTAACCATAGCTCAAGATAGCTTCGCGTCTGGTAGATAAAATTGTGTACTTCTGTGTGGCGGTCGAGGAACGCGGCGACAGGTTTATCAAGACCTGTCATTGGACGCAGTTTCGGATCCCAGTGCGGGTTCGGCAAGAAGCGCACGTCAAAGACGTAATCTGCATCGATAGGGATACCGTGTTTGAAGCCGAAAGACTCAAAGACCATGGTCAGTTCGCGTTCACGTTTACCCAGCAGACGGGTACGCAGCATTTCAGCCAGCTCGTGAACGGACATTTCTGAGGTATCGACAATCAGATCCGCTCGCGAACGCAGAGGCTCCAGCAAATCGCTTTCTTTGTCGATAGCACTTTCCAGCGACAGGTTTTTGCTGGAAAGCGGATGCAGTCGGCGCGTGTCACTGTAACGACGAATTAAGGTATTACGGTCGGCATCCAGGAACAGTAGTTGCGGTGAGAAAGCGTCAGGCAGGTTACTCATCGCCTGTTCGAATATTTCTGGTGACTCCGGCATATTACGAACATCAATGCTGACGGCGGCAGAAATCTCGCGATCGGCCAGGGTTCGAGCCAGATCGGGTAACAACACTACGGGAAGGTTATCCACGCAGTAAAAACCCATATCTTCCAGCGCACGCAGGGCGACAGATTTACCTGAACCTGAACGTCCGCTGACGATCATCAGTACCATGTACTGTTTCTCCTCACAACGTCTAAAAGAGACATTACCGAATAACTACGCTTCATCCGGAGTACCTTCGGTATCCGTAATGATTTGATACAGCTCTTCATCGCTCTGGGCTGCGCGTAAACGGCGGCAGATGGTTTTGTCCGCCAGACGTTTCGCCACCAGCGACAGAGTATGCAGGTGCGTTTTAGTTTGGTCTGCCGGCACCAGCAGGGCAAAAAGTAAGTCCACCGGTTGGTTGTCGATGGCATCGAAAGCTATAGGCGTTTCGAGCTGAACGAAAACGCCAACGGCGCGCAGAGTATCTTCTTCCAGTTTGCCATGCGGAATGGCAATACCATTGCCGATACCGGTACTGCCCATTTTTTCCCGCGTCAGGATAGCTTCAAAAACCACCTGAGGCGGCAGACTAAGTTGTTTCGCCGCCAGCTCGCTGATGATTTCCAGGGCGCGTTTTTTGCTCTGACAGTGGACGCGGCTTCGCGTACATTCCCTGTTAAGAACACTGCTAAGCTGTAGAGTTGTATCATTATTTGTCATAATTTCACCTAAGAACCTGCCCACTCAAACAGTGGAACAGGCTCGGAGCATTAACCGTACAAATGGCCCGTTGTGCCGCACAACAGGCCGCCATGCACATGCTAATTGCCCGGACAATTAGTGTTGTTTCAGTTTATCTTTATGTTTGGTCAACTGGCGTGCCAGCTTATCAATTAAGCCATCAATGGCAGCGTACATGTCCTGACCTTCCGCGCTGGCATGAATTTCACCACCGTTTACATGCAGTGTTGCATCTGAGGTGTGGGTGACTTTCTCCACTTTCAGAACAACATAGACCTGGTTGATTCGGTCAAAATATTGCTCAAGTTTGGCAAATTTGGCTGTAACAAATTCGCGCAGTGCCTCGGTGATCTCGACGTTATTTCCGGTAATGTTGAGCTGCATAGTGTCTTCCTTATCGGTTGGGTCAAACGAGCTGTTTACGCTGGTTTGACGGCGGAATGGATAAAGACTCTCGGTACTTCGCAACAGTGCGGCGTGCCACCATGATACCTTGTTCCGACAGCAAAGAGGTTAACTTGCTGTCGCTCAACGGTTTCGCTGGGTTTTCCGCCGCGATTAATTTCTTAACCAGCGCACGAATCGCCGTGGAGGAAGCTTCGCCGCCGCCCTCGGTATTGACGTGACTGGAAAAGAAATACTTCAGTTCAAAAATGCCTCGTGGACTATGCAGGTATTTTTGCGTGGTCACGCGAGATATCGTCGATTCATGCATTTCGACAGCCTGGGCGATATCGGCCAGTACCATCGGTTTCATATATTCTTCGCCTTGCTCAAAGAAGGCTTGCTGCTGTTCAACGATACAGCGACTCACGCGCAGTAGCGTATCGTTACGGCTTTCCAGACTCTTGATCAACCATTTGGCATCCTGCAGATTGCTGCGGATAAACTGGCTGTCACCATCGTTGCGCGCGTTATTGCACATCGAGGCGTAGTGCTGGTTGATTTGCAGACGCGGAATGCTGTCACTGTTGAGTTCTACCGTCCAGTGACCGTTATGCTTACGCACCAGCACATCTGGAATGACATACTCAGGTTCGCCCGTCTGGATCGACTGCCCGGGGCGCGGATCGAGCGACTGGATCAGATTGACGGCTTCTTTCAGCACATCTTCTTTCAGACGCGTGACGCGCATTAAAGTGCGGAAGTCGTGATTGGCTAACAGATCGAGATGATCGCTAATGATCAGTCTGGCCTCTTCCAGCCATGGCGTGGTTTTATCGAATTGGGAGAGTTGGATCAGCAGACAGTCACGCAGATCTTTTGCTGCCACACCGACCGGATCAAACCGTTGGATCCGCTTAAGGACGGCTTCAACTTCGTCGATGTCAATCTCTTCATCGCCCATACTTTCGAGAATATCTTCCAGTGGGACAGTCAGATAACCGGTGTCATCAACGGCATCGACGATAGAGGTAGCAATAGCGCGGTCAGTGTCAGAAAACGGTGTCAACTCGACCTGCCACATCAGGTAATCCTGCAAGGTCTGCGTCGTTTCGCCCTGATAGACCGGCAGCTCGTCGTCAATGTAGTCACCGCTGGTGCCGGATGGTGTACCAGCGGTGTAAATGGTGTCCCAACTGGCATCGAGCGGCAGCTCTTCCGGCATCTCTTTTTGTTCGAGCGCGTCGGCGGTGTCCAGCGTTTCACTGTCTTGCGTTTCGCGGGTGTCGATTTCTTCATGAGTGTCGATTTGCTCAAGCAGCGGATTACTCTCCAGCGCCTGCTGTAGCTCCTGCTGAAGTTCCAGCGTCGACAACTGCAACAGACGAATTGCCTGTTGGAGCTGTGGCGTCATCGCCAGTTGTTGGCTAAGCCTGAGTTGCAAACCTTGCTTCATGTTCAGAATCGTACTCTCCTGCTAAAACGTCGCAAACTTCTACCCTATCAGAGTCTGAAGTCTTCCCCAAGGTATACACGCTTAACGTGTTCGTCTTGTAAGATTTCCGTAGGCGTGCCGTGGGCGATCAAATGCCCCTGACTGACGATATAAGCGCGTTCACAAACCGCCAGTGTTTCACGCACGTTGTGGTCAGTGATCAGTACGCCCAGGCCGCTGTCGCGCAGGTGCTCAATGATGCGTTTAATGTCGATAACCGAGATCGGGTCAACCCCGGCAAACGGTTCGTCGAGCAGAATAAATTTCGGATTCGCAGCCAGTGCGCGGGCAATTTCTACACGGCGACGTTCACCCCCGGAGAGTGACTGCCCCATGCTGTCACGCAGGTGCTCAATGTGAAACTCTTCCATCAGCTCGTTCGCGCGGTCTTCACGTTGTTCAGCAGACAAGTCGTCACGAATTTGCAGTACCGCCATCAGGTTATCGTAAACGCTGAGGCGACGGAAAATGGAGGCTTCCTGTGGCAGATAGCCGATACCGCGGCGCGCGCGTGCATGCAGAGGCAGCAGACTGATATCGTCATCATCAATAATGATGTTGCCCGCATCGCGCGGCACAATGCCTACAACCATGTAGAAAGTGGTGGTCTTACCGGCACCGTTTGGCCCCAGCAGACCGACAATTTCCCCGGAGTTGACGGTCAGGCTGACGTCTTCTACCACGCGACGGCCTTTATAGGCTTTTGCAAGGTTCTTTGCAGTTAATGTTGCCATAACGAATTAATTACCCTTCTTCTGTGCCGGGGTCTGGCCTTTGTTGTTTTTGTCCTGCAGCTGCGACGGCACCAGAACGGTGGTTACGCGCTTACCTTTGTCGCTGAAAGCCTGCATTTTCTGCTCTTTCACCAGGTAAGTGATCTTATCGCCCTTAATGTTGCTATCGACCTGCTGCAGATAAGCATTACCCGTCAGAACGACAAAATCTTTTGCCAGTTCGTAGTGCATCTGGGAAGCGTGACCTTCAACGGGTTTACCATTGTCCTGCATCTGGTAGAACGTTGCCGGTTTACCGTAGCCGTCAATCACTTCTTTACCTTGTTCGCCGCCCGGCCGGGTAACGACCACTTTGTCGGCATTAATTTTGATGGTGCCCTGGGTGACGATGACATTACCGGTAAAGGTAACCACGTTGCCTTGCATATCAAGAGATTGCTGGTCCGATTCAATGTGGATCGGCTGATCAGTGTCTCCGGTTACGGCAAATGCCGGAATGCTGGCGGCCAGAAGTGAGCTGGCAAGCACAAGATTAAGGCTGAGTTTGTTTGTTTTGAATTTCATAGGATGTTCTAACCTTTTCAATCAGCTCGGCGTTCTTGCTGCGTAAGTTGCCGCGCATTTTCAGACCGCTGGAGTTAAATGTTGTTCCGTATAACGTGACGAGGTCTTCAGAGGTAACATCCTGCGTCACCAGATTGATCTGCGCGTTATCCGTCGTGATTCTGCGAAGTTGAGAGTCCGGCACAAGTGCGTTGACTTCAACGTGTCCATATAAATAGAGCATCCGGTCATTGGTCAGCTTGGCTTTATCTGCTTTTACGGACCATGTCGGGATTTTATCCTTATCAAACGTGGTAAGTACCGGCTGCGTAAACCACGAAACGGCCTGATCGGAATAATATTCAACATGTTGAGCAATCAATCGATAGCTTAGTGCCCCTTCTGGGTTATAGACGAGCGTGTCCGTATGCTCGCTTTTATAGGTGGGATCATTGTTGTTGACGACCACCTGGGCGGTATCGTCTTTTTCGGCCATATTAATGCCGATCATCACCAGAACCGCCAGTGATAGCACAATGATAACCCAACGTCTGGCTTTACTCATATCGATTGCCCTTTGGCTTCATCCAGTTTGCCCTGCGCCAGGAGTAATAAGTCGCAAACTTCACGCACTGCACCACGACCGCCAGCAATGCGCGTCACGTAATCGGCGCGCGGGAGCAACAGTGGATGCGCATCGGCCACGGCGACGCTTAAACCCACTTTTTCCATTACCGGCCAGTCGATGAGATCATCGCCGACATAAGCCACATTTTCCGGGGCAATCGCCAGTTTTTCCAGCAAATCGCTAAAGGCGATCAGTTTGTTTGACTGCCCCTGATACAAGTGAGTGATCCCCAATGTGGCACAACGATCTTCTACCAGTTTAGCCTTTCGCCCGGTAATGATAGCGACTTCAATATCAGAGGTGAGCGCACAACGAATGCCATAACCGTCACGAACATTGAACGCTTTCAGCTCTTCGCCATTATTGCCCATATAAATCAGGCCATCTGACAGTACGCCATCGACATCGAGGATCAGCAGACGAATGTTCTCTGCTTTTGCTATAACGTCGGCGCTGACAGGGCCGTAACAGGTCGCAAGCGACGCACCTGCTTTGCTCATTGTTGTTTATCCTTGAATCTTTACACTACGCCTGCACGCAGTAAATCATGCATATGTAACACACCGAGTAAATGGTCGCCATCGGCAACCATCACGGAGGTGATATGGCGGGACTGCATTAAGTTCAGTGCCTCAACGGCCAGAATGCCAGGGCGCACACGTATTCCCCCCGGCGTCATCACATCGGCAATACTTAACTGACGAACATCCACGCCCATATCGAAGACACGGCGTAAATCACCGTCGGTAAAGATGCCTTCAATCATCATATTGTCATCGCAAATGACAGTCATACCAAGATTTTTGCGGGTAACTTCCAGCAATGCGTCACGCAGACTGGCCGTTTTCTTAACATGCGGGATCTCATCGCCCGTATGCATAATATCGTTTACGCGCAGCAGAAGTTTACGACCCAGTGCGCCGCCTGGATGTGAGAGCGCAAAATCTTCAGCAGTAAAGCCGCGTGCTTTTAACAGCGCGACAGCGAGGGCATCGCCCATAACCAGCGTGGCGGTGGTGCTGCTGGTCGGTGCCAGCCCTAACGGACAGGCTTCTTTCGCTACTTTAACACACAGATGCACATCTGCGGCGCGCGCCATGCTGCTCTCCGGGCGACCGGTGATGCAGATTAACGGTACGTGAAGACGCTTAAGCACTGGAATTAAGGCCGTGATTTCGCTGGATTCACCTGAGTTAGAGATAGCAATCACCACATCCTGTGGGGTGACCATGCCTAAATCACCATGCGCGGCTTCACCAGGATGGACGAAAAATGAAGGTGTACCGGTGCTGGCAAACGTTGCCGCCATTTTGCGCCCAATATGCCCCGATTTCCCCATCCCCATGACGACAACTTTCCCTTTACACCAGAACATCTTTTCACAGGCAAGCGTGAAATTCTGATTGATGTATTGATCAAGCTCCGCCAGGCATTCACGTTCAATCGCCAGGACTTCTTTACCTGCTTGCTGAAAGTCAAAACCCGGTTGTAACTCTACGTGCGACATAATGCGTTTCCAGTTATTCAACGAGTATTGGCGATAACCAGTACAACATCGCCAGCCATACGATAAATCCGCCTGTTAATAATACCCCTACACCACGGCCCGATTGCGGGGAGCGCCGCCAGCACAGCAACGCAAAAATAATGCTCACCAGCAACATCACGCTGTAGTCACGACTGTACGCCAGTGGATCAATCTCTCCTGGCGTTATCAGCGCGGGTAAACCCAACACGATGACAATATTAAAAATGTTTGCGCCAATGATATTTCCGACAGCAATGTCGTTTTCACCTTTGCGAACCCCCGCTATTGCGGTTGCCAGTTCCGGCAGGCTGGTTCCGATAGCAATTGCCGTCAGACCCATCGTCAACTCGCTGATGGCAAAGTAATTCGCCAGCACCGTGGCGTTATCAACCACCATCCGCGTGGCCACTGGCATGATGATAAGCGCAATGCCGAGCCATAAAAACGCGACGGGCAATCCGCCGTCACGAGGCAGCTCTGCAAGCTGCTCTCTGGTCAGGCTGTCAGTCCCCTGACGTTCAGCCTGACGTGCAAGTTTAACAATGAACAGCAGCCATAGCACAGCCAGAAAGAGGAGAAAGATACCATCGCTGCGACTAAGTTGTCCGTCATAGAGTACGGAACCGGCCACCACGCTGACCAACAACATTAAGGGTAATTCACGGCGTAGAACATCAGAATGGACGGTAAAAGGACGAACCAGCGCAGCCAGACCGAGGATCAGCAATATATTGATAATGTTTGAGCCGAGGGCTGTACCAACGGCTAAATCGCGTTGTTCGTGCAGAGACGCGGCAAGCGAGACGATGATTTCTGGTAACGATGTACCAATACTGACCACCGTCATGCCGATGATCAGCGGCGGGATGCCAAAGGTTCGGCAAAGAATAGACGCGGCAAAAACCAGGCGGTCGGCACTGTAAACGACCAAAAGTAAACCAACAATTAACAGTGCCGTAGCTAAAAGCATCTAACGTCCTTTCTTCAGGTATACTCGCCGGTCCGCTGAAGATTTTCAGAAAGCCGTAACGGATTCTTAATTTTGACTTTATGCGGCTAAAAAGTAAAACAAATGCCAGCTTTCGCTAACCACGGCGGGTAATATTCTGTAAATATGTTGGGTTCAAGGTTAAATTGAGCGCCATGCTTAGAAAATCAACGCAAGACGAAGGGTGAATTATGGAGCAGTCTGTGGCGAATTTAGTCGATATGCGCGATGTCAGTTTTACGCGTGGCAATCGCTGCATCTTCGATAATATTTCCCTGACCGTGCCGCGAGGGAAGATCACGGCGATCATGGGGCCATCGGGCATCGGTAAAACGACGCTACTCCGTCTGATTGGCGGGCAAATCGCACCAGATCATGGTGAGATTCTTTTCGATGGTGAGAATATTCCGGCGATGTCTCGTTCGCGCCTGTATACAGTGCGCAAACGGATGAGCATGTTATTTCAGTCCGGGGCGTTGTTCACTGATATGAACGTATTTGACAACGTCGCCTATCCACTGCGCGAACATACTCAACTTCCCGCGCCATTGTTGCATAGTACGGTGATGATGAAGCTGGAGGCCGTGGGGCTGCGTGGAGCGGCTAAACTAATGCCTTCTGAACTTTCCGGTGGGATGGCGCGGCGTGCAGCGCTGGCGCGTGCGATTGCGCTGGAGCCGGATCTCATCATGTTTGATGAACCCTTTGTTGGGCAAGATCCCATCACCATGGGCGTACTGGTGAAGCTGATTTCTGAGCTGAACAGCGCGCTGGGTGTGACTTGTGTGGTGGTTTCTCACGATGTGCCGGAAGTGTTAAGTATTGCCGATCACGCCTGGATCCTGGCGGACAAAAAAATTGTCGCTCATGGCAGTGCCCAGGCGTTGCAGGCGAATCCTGATCCACGCGTACGTCAGTTTCTGGACGGGATAGCTGACGGGCCTGTTCCGTTCCGCTATCCTGCCGGCGATTATCACGCTGATCTTTTACCAGGGAGTTAAGCCACTCATGCTGTTAAATGCGCTGGCGTCGCTCGGACATAAAGGGATTAAAACCCTGAGAACGTTCGGGCGGGCCGGGTTAATGTTATTCAATGCGCTGGTCGGCAAACCGGAATTTCGCAAACATGCGCCGCTGCTGGTGCGCCAGCTCTATAATGTCGGCGTCCTGTCGATGCTGATTATTGTAGTTTCTGGCGTGTTCATCGGAATGGTGTTGGGGCTGCAAGGTTATCTGGTTCTGACCACTTATAGTGCGGAAACCAGTCTGGGTATGCTGGTGGCGTTATCGCTACTGCGTGAACTGGGGCCGGTGGTTGCCGCGTTGTTGTTTGCCGGGCGTGCTGGTTCGGCGCTAACCGCAGAAATCGGCCTGATGCGCGCTACAGAGCAACTCTCCAGTATGGAGATGATGGCGGTGGATCCGCTGCGTCGGGTTATTTCTCCCCGTTTCTGGGCTGGGGTTATTTCATTACCACTGTTGACGGTTATTTTCGTCGCCGTGGGGATCTGGGGCGGATCTCTGGTCGGCGTCAGTTGGAAAGGCATTGATAGCGGGTTCTTCTGGTCGGCAATGCAAAATGCCGTCGACTGGCGTATGGATCTGGTCAACTGTCTGATTAAGAGCGTGGTGTTCGCCATCACGGTGACGTGGATTTCGTTGTTTAACGGCTACGACGCCATCCCGACGTCTGCCGGGATTAGCCGGGCAACCACTCGCACCGTTGTCCACTCGTCTCTGGCTGTTCTGGGGCTGGATTTTGTGCTGACCGCATTGATGTTTGGGAATTGAGTTCATGCAAACGAAAAAAAATGAAATTTGGGTGGGTATCTTTTTATTAGCAGCACTACTGGCGGCGCTGTTTGTTTGCCTGAAGGCGGCGAACGTGACGTCCATACGTACTGAACCGACCTACACGCTTTATGCGACGTTCGATAACATTGGCGGCCTGAAAGCGCGCTCTCCGGTCAGCATTGGTGGTGTTGTTGTGGGCCGGGTGGCGGATATTACGCTGGACCCGAAAACCTATCTGCCGCGCGTAACGCTGGAAATTGAACAACGTTATAACCACATTCCTGATACCAGTTCGCTGAGCATTCGTACTTCCGGCCTGCTGGGGGAACAATATCTGGCATTAAACGTCGGTTTTGAAGACCCGGAACTGGGGACTGCTATCCTGAAGGATGGCGATACAATTCAGGACACCAAGTCTGCGATGGTGCTGGAAGATCTTATTGGTCAGTTCCTTTACGGTAGTAAAGGCGATGACAATAAGAATAGTGGCGATGCGCCAGCTGCTGCGCCAGGTAATAATGAAACCACTGAACCTGTGGGTACAACGAAATAATTTCAGGAGAACCGACGCATGTTTAAACGTTTAATGATGGTCGCTTTGCTGGTGATTGCACCGCTGAGTGCGGCAACCGCGGCAGACCAGACCAATCCGTATAAGCTGATGGACGAGGCGGCGCAGAAAACGTTCGATCGCCTGAAGAATGAGCAACCGCAAATTCGGGCCAACCCGGATTATCTGCGTACCATTGTCGATCAGGAACTGCTGCCATACGTACAGGTGAAATACGCCGGTGCGCTGGTGCTGGGCCAGTATTACAAGAGTGCGACCCCAGCTCAACGTGAAGCCTACTTTGCCGCTTTCCGTGAGTACCTGAAGCAGGCTTACGGTCAGGCGCTGGCGATGTATCACGGTCAAACCTATCAGATTGCGCCAGAACAGCCGCTGGGTGATAAAACCATTGTGCCTATTCGCGTTACCATTATTGACCCGAATGGTCGCCCGCCGGTGCGTCTGGACTTCCAGTGGCGTAAAAACTCCCAGACGGGCAACTGGCAGGCTTACGACATGATTGCTGAAGGCGTCAGTATGATCACCACCAAACAAAACGAGTGGGGAACGCTGCTGCGTACCAAAGGTATCGACGGCCTGACTGCGCAACTGAAATCGATTTCTCAACAGAAAATCACTCTGGAAGAGAAAAAATAATGAGCGAGTCACTGAGCTGGATGCAGACGGGTGACACGCTGGCGCTATCCGGAGAGCTGGATCAGGACGTTCTGCTACCGCTTTGGGAAATGCGTGAGGAAGCGGTGAAGGGGATTACCTGCATCGATCTTAGCCGTGTGTCCCGCGTGGATACGGGTGGACTGGCACTGCTGCTCCATCTTATCGATCTGGCGAAAAAGCAGGGCAACAACGTGACGCTTCAGGGGGTAAACGATAAAGTGTATACCCTGGCGAAATTGTATAATTTGCCTGCTGATGTTCTGCCTCGTTAAATTTTTTCAGGCCGGATATGGCGTTAACCGCCTGTCCGGCAAACCTGCCTGCAAGTCGAGCCTTGTCTGATTTATCAGCGAGGCTTTTTGCTTATTTATGCCAGCGCAACTTTGCTCTAAGATGTTTCGCTGGTTTATTAACTGATGATTGAAGATCCCATGGAAAATAATGAAATTCAGAGCGTGTTGATGAACGCTCTCTCCCTCCAGGAAGTCCACGTTTCCGGCGATGGCAGCCACTTTCAGGTTATTGCCGTGGGTGAGTTGTTTGACGGCATGAGTCGGGTTAAAAAACAGCAGACGGTCTATGGCCCGCTGATGGAATATATTGCGGATAACCGCATTCATGCTGTGTCGATCAAAGCGTATACCCCTGCGGAGTGGGCGCGCGATCGCAAACTGAACGGCTTTTGAGCTATGGGCGATTCGCCGGTAGCGGATATGAATTGTTAACTGAGAACAAACTAAATGGATAAATTTCGTGTTCAGGGGCCAACGAAGCTCCAGGGCGAAGTCACAATTTCCGGCGCTAAAAATGCTGCTCTGCCTATCCTTTTTGCCGCACTACTGGCGGAAGAACCGGTAGAGATCCAGAACGTCCCGAAACTGAAAGACGTCGATACATCAATGAAGCTGCTAAGCCAGCTGGGTGCGAAAGTAGAACGTAATGGTTCTGTGCATATTGATGCCCGCGACGTTAATGTATTCTGCGCACCTTACGATCTGGTTAAAACCATGCGTGCTTCTATCTGGGCACTGGGGCCGCTGGTAGCGCGCTTTGGTCAGGGGCAAGTTTCACTGCCTGGCGGTTGTACGATCGGTGCACGTCCGGTTGATCTACACATTTCTGGCCTCGAACAATTAGGCGCGACCATCAAACTGGAAGAAGGTTACGTTAAAGCTTCCGTCGATGGTCGTCTGAAAGGCGCACATATCGTGATGGATAAAGTCAGCGTTGGCGCAACGGTGACCATCATGTGTGCTGCAACCCTGGCGGAAGGCACCACGATTATTGAAAACGCAGCGCGTGAACCGGAAATCGTCGATACTGCGAACTTCCTGATTACGCTGGGTGCGAAAATTAGCGGTCAGGGCACCGATCGTATCGTCAT
Organism: Escherichia sp. WS547; assembly: GCF_046486065.1. NCBI lineage: Bacteria > Pseudomonadati > Pseudomonadota > Gammaproteobacteria > Enterobacterales > Enterobacteriaceae > Escherichia > Escherichia sp. WS547. The sequence continues at coordinate 80,787 of NZ_JBJQMA010000003.1, forward strand.
CGAAGGTGTGGAACGTTTAGGCGGCGGTGTCTATCGCGTGCTACCGGATCGTATCGAAACCGGTACTTTCCTGGTGGCGGCGGCGATCTCTCGCGGCAAAATTATCTGCCGTAACGCGCAGCCAGATACTCTCGACGCCGTGCTGGCGAAACTGCGTGACGCTGGAGCAGACATCGAAGTCGGCGAAGACTGGATTAGCCTGGATATGCATGGCAAACGTCCGAAGGCTGTTAACGTACGTACCGCGCCGCATCCGGCATTCCCGACCGATATGCAGGCCCAGTTCACGCTGTTGAACCTGGTGGCAGAAGGGACCGGCTTCATCACCGAAACGGTCTTTGAAAACCGCTTTATGCATGTGCCAGAGCTGAGCCGTATGGGCGCGCACGCCGAAATCGAAAGCAATACCGTTATTTGTCACGGTGTTGAAAAACTTTCTGGCGCACAGGTTATGGCAACCGATCTGCGTGCATCAGCAAGCCTGGTGCTGGCTGGCTGTATTGCGGAAGGGACGACGGTAGTTGATCGTATTTATCACATCGATCGTGGCTACGAACGCATTGAAGACAAACTGCGCGCTTTAGGTGCAAATATTGAGCGTGTGAAAGGCGAGTAATTGTCTGAGAGCTGGCAGCCCCGTTCGCGGGGCTACCGCCAGACCACTCATTTTTTCGGTTTAGTGTAGCTACGCATCAACTGTGTTCTGTCGATAAACTCATGGGTCTGCGGATCATGGTAGCGAGATGGCCAGATAATCCAGGGGTCAGTTCCCAGGGCTTTCGCAATAATCATCTCTCCTTTCGGCCAGGGGCGCGATAATGCGTTCGCCAGCGTTGAGGAACTCAAACCATTTCTGCGAGATTCCGCCGCCATTGACGTTCCCTTCTTGCGCAAACCCGCAATGATGTCAGCGGGATGCCAGTCAATGAAATTACTTTCCATCTTTCCTCACTCCTTAAGTTAGTCGCTTTCATTCAGAACACTTCTTCTGTCGAGCATCACTATACTCCTGATGGCCTATTGCTCTAAAAAGTTCCTGTAAAGAGTGTGAATATTCAGAATATATAAAGATGTACAGCCCTATTTTTCAGGTGCTATAGAGCTGAATAAGTGTTTTTATGGAACTTATTGGAATCATCCCACGCACTGCGCGGGATGCGGGGAGGGGATTAACGATCGCGTTGAACAGCGATGTGCGCGAGGCCGATGAGTGCTTCTCGCCACGGGGTGTCCGGGAGCACCTGTAACGCTGCGATGGCTTTGTCTGCTTCTTCCTCGGCACGCTGACGCGTCCATTCAAGAGATCCACAAGCGTTCATTGCTTCCAGAACCGGTTCCAGAAGATGGCGACCGTTACCCTGTTCGATGGCGGTACGAATCATCTGTGCCTGTTCTGGTGTGCCATGATGCATTGCATGCAGCAGCGGCAGCGTCGGTTTACCTTCGTTCAGATCGTCGCCGACGTTTTTACCTAACTGTTCGCCATCGGCATTGTAATCGAGTAAATCGTCGATCAACTGGAAAGCAGTGCCGAGATAGCGCCCATAATCCTGCAGGCCTTTCTCCTCCTCCGGCGTACAGCCAGCCAGAATACCGGAACACTGCGCGGCAGCCTCAAACAGACGCGCGGTTTTGCTATAGATAACGCGCATGTAGTTTTCTTCAGTGATGTCCGGATCGTTAACGTTCATCAGTTGCAGAACTTCACCTTCTGCGATGACGTTTACGGCTTCTGACATGACTTCCAGCACTTTGAGCGAGCCGAGGCTGGTCATCATCTGGAACGCGCGGGTATAAATAAAATCGCCTACCAGCACGCTGGCGGCATTGCCAAATGCGGCGTTGGCGGTAGCTTTACCCCTGCGCATATCTGATTCATCCACAACGTCGTCGTGCAGCAGAGTCGCCGTGTGGATAAACTCGATCAGGGCAGCAATGGTGACATGCGCATTTCCCTCATAGCCAACAGCTCGTGCAGCCAGTACAGCAATCATCGGACGAATACGTTTACCGCCGCCGCTGACGATGTAATAGCCTAACTGATTGATCAGTTGGACGTCGGAATTAAGCTGCTCAAGGATTGCCGCATTAACACCCGCCATATCTTGCGCGGTTAACTCATTGATTTTTTCTAAATTCATCGCAAAAGCCGGGCTTTTCGCCCCGATTACCTTACTGTGAACAAAGGCAACTTAGGGTTTATGGTTAGGAATATAGGGTGATTGTACTGAAAAAATGGCACAGATAAACGTTACCGTACAAGTTGTGTTTTTTTTCTTCGTGTATTGACTGTAGCACTTGTCAAAGGCGTGCGTTTTGCGTAATATTCGCGCCCTATTGTGAATATTTATAGCGCACTCTGAATCATTGAAAAGGTGTGCGCGGAAGCGGAGTTTTATATGTACGCGGTTTTCCAAAGTGGTGGTAAACAACACCGAGTAAGCGAAGGTCAGACCGTTCGCCTGGAAAAGCTGGACATCGCAACTGGCGAAACTGTTGAGTTCGCTGAAGTGCTGATGATCGCAAACGGTGAAGAAGTCAAAATCGGCGTTCCTTTCGTTGATGGCGGCGTAATCAAAGCTGAAGTTGTTGCTCACGGTCGTGGCGAGAAAGTTAAAATCGTTAAGTTTCGTCGTCGTAAACACTATCGTAAGCAGCAGGGCCATCGTCAGTGGTTCACTGATGTGAAAATTACTGGCATCAGCGCCTAAGACCTGAGGAGAGATTTCAAATGGCACATAAAAAGGCTGGCGGCTCCACACGTAACGGTCGCGATTCAGAAGCTAAACGCCTGGGCGTTAAGCGTTTCGGTGGCGAATCCGTTCTGGCGGGTAGCATCATCGTTCGTCAACGTGGTACCAAATTCCACGCTGGCGCTAACGTAGGTTGCGGTCGTGACCACACTCTGTTTGCTAAAGCAGACGGTAAAGTGAAATTCGAAGTTAAAGGCCCGAAAAACCGTAAATTTATCAGCATCGAAGCTGAATAAGTTTTTCGCGTCCTGGTAACGGATGAAAGCCCCGCAACACGTTGCGGGGCTTTTTACATTCGATAACCGGTAAAAATGCGCATGGTGCGACGTTAATTCGCAAATGCGCTTTGCAGGGAATACGGTATGAAGCAGCAGGCAGGCATTGGCATTCTTTTGGCGCTCACCACAGCAATTTGCTGGGGGGCGTTGCCAATCGCAATGAAGCAGGTGCTGGAGGTGATGGAACCTCCGACAATCGTGTTTTACCGTTTCTTGATGGCGAGTATTGGCCTTGGTGCCATTCTTGCGGTGAAGAAGAGGTTGCCGCCATTACGCGTGTTTCGTAAGCCACGCTGGTTGATTTTGTTGGCAGTGGCGACCGCCGGGCTGTTTGGGAACTTCATCCTGTTCAGCTCATCCTTGCAATACCTGAGTCCGACCGCTTCGCAGGTGATTGGGCAACTCTCGCCAGTTGGCATGATGGTTGCCAGCGTATTTATCCTGAAAGAGAAAATGCGCAGCACTCAGGTTGTAGGGGCATTGATGCTCCTGAGCGGCCTGGTGATGTTTTTTAACACCAGTCTGGTCGAGATATTTACAAAGCTCACCGATTACACCTGGGGAGTTATCTTTGGGGTCGGTGCTGCGACGGTTTGGGTGAGTTATGGCGTGGCGCAAAAGGTTTTATTGCGTCGGCTGGCCTCACCGCAGATTCTGTTTTTACTGTACACTTTATGTACAATTGCGCTCTTCCCTCTGGCAAAGCCTGGAGTGATAGCGCAGCTTAGCCACTGGCAGCTCGCATGTTTAATTTTTTGCGGACTGAATACATTGGTAGGATATGGCGCCCTGGCGGAAGCGATGGCTCGCTGGCAGGCAGCGCAGGTGAGCGCGATCATTACGCTCACCCCACTGTTTACGCTGTTTTTTTCAGATCTTTTATCACTGGCCTGGCCCGATTTCTTCGCCAGACCGATGTTAAACCTTTTAGGTTATCTCGGTGCGTTTGTCGTGGTTGCGGGCGCGATGTATTCCGCCATTGGTCATCGTATTTGGGGCGGATTACGTAAGCATACAACGGTGGTATCGCAACCCCGCGCAGGCGAATGATTTACGGAGAATAAAATGAAGTTTGTTGATGAAGCATCGATTCTGGTCGTTGCAGGTGATGGCGGTAATGGTTGCGTGAGCTTCCGCCGCGAAAAGTATATTCCGAAAGGCGGCCCGGATGGCGGCGACGGCGGTGACGGCGGTGACGTATGGATGGAAGCCGACGAGAACCTGAACACGCTTATCGATTATCGTTTTGAAAAATCTTTCCGCGCAGAGCGTGGTCAGAATGGCGCAAGCCGCGACTGTACCGGTAAGCGCGGTAAAGACGTGACGATTAAAGTGCCGGTAGGTACGCGTGTTATCGACCAGGGTACCGGTGAAACCATGGGCGATATGACCAAACACGGTCAGCGTCTGCTGGTTGCCAAGGGCGGCTGGCACGGTCTGGGCAATACCCGTTTCAAATCGTCAGTTAACCGTACACCACGGCAGAAAACTAACGGTACGCCGGGCGATAAGCGTGAGCTGCTGCTGGAGCTGATGCTGCTGGCTGACGTCGGTATGTTGGGGATGCCAAACGCGGGTAAATCGACCTTTATTCGCGCGGTATCGGCGGCTAAACCGAAAGTGGCGGATTATCCGTTTACCACTCTGGTGCCAAGTCTGGGTGTGGTACGAATGGACAACGAAAAGAGCTTCGTTGTTGCCGATATTCCAGGACTGATTGAAGGCGCTGCGGAAGGCGCAGGTCTGGGCATTCGCTTCCTGAAGCACCTGGAACGTTGCCGCGTCCTGTTGCACCTCATCGATATCGATCCGATTGACGGCACCGATCCGGTTGAAAACGCGCGTATTATTATCAGCGAGCTGGAAAAATACAGCCAGGATCTGGCGGCGAAACCGCGTTGGTTAGTCTTCAACAAGATCGATCTGCTGGATAAGGCAGAAGCCGAAGAGAAAGCGAAAGCGATCGCTGAAGCGTTGGGCTGGGAAGATAAATATTATCTGATCTCTGCGGCGAGCGGACTGGGCGTGAAAGATCTCTGCTGGGATGTGATGACCTTTATCATTGAAAACCCGGTCGTGCAGGCTGAAGAAGCGAAACAGCCAGAGAAAGTCGAATTCATGTGGGATGATTATCACCGCCAGCAGCTTGAAGAGATTGCTGAAGAGGATGATGAAGACTGGGATGACGATTGGGACGAAGACGACGAAGAAGGCGTTGAGTTCATTTACAAGCGTTAATCAGCAAAACCCCGGCCATGCGCCGGGGTTTCTTTTTGACTAATTGTTCTGATAAATATCTTTGTACAAACGGCTTTCAAAACGCACTAACGGAATACGGCGATTACGCTGATCCGCGGGTTCTACTGCATAGCCAGAAAGATATTGTACAAATGCCATTCGTTGCCCGCTCGCTGTGGTAATGAATCCCGCCAGGTTATATACCCCCTGCAACGAACCGGTTTTCGCTGAGACTTTGCCATCCACGCCCGCCTGATGCAGACCTGCACGGTACTGCAAAGAGCCGTCATAGCCCGCCAGCGGCAGCATGGAGATAAAGTTAAGTTCATTGTCGTGTTGGGCAATGTATTGCAGCACCTGCATCATGGTGGCGGGGGCAATCAGGTTATGCCGCGAAAGCCCTGAACCATCGGCAATAATGGTGTTTCCAATATCGACACCGGCTTGCTGGCGCAGGATCTGACGCACGGCGTCCGACCCGGCCCGCCATGTTCCAGGCACATTGAAGCGCGCATGGCCTATCATGCGGAAAACCGTATCGGCGATCATGTTGTCCGACTTTTTCAGCATAATCTTAAGCAGATCGTGCAGCGGGGCCGACTGTTTACTGGCAACTACCGTTCCAGGTTCGTTAACCTGAGTCTGGCGCAGCAGTGTTCCGCTCCAGGTGATACCCGCCTGTTTTAACTCATCTTTCAGAATTGCCCCGGCATAGCTGGCTCCATCCTGCACGGCAAAAGCCAACGGGAGCGGCTCAGAACGTTGCGGCAGGCATCCCGTCAGCGTAAAGCGGTTCAGGTCGCCTGGTACGACATCCAGTTCGCAGTATTGCGCTTCGGCAGAACCACGGGGGAGGGTGCGTACCTGGCTGAACATCGTAACGGGGTAATAAGATGCCACGCGTATAAAAGCCATATCACCAGGTTTTGGGGCACTGTAGAGCGAGACGGAGAAACAGTTGCGGTCAACTATGGCGGCGGCAGGCGGAGCGCTAAAGCATTGTGTCATGTCATTCCATGGCCAGCCGGGGGCTTTATCGTGGCTGGCGAAAATGGAGGTATCTATCAACACATTGCCATCGATTTGGTTGACGCCAGATTTTTTCAAAGTCGCGACCATATTGCGAATATCCTGACGTTTTAACGTCGGATCGGCACCAAATCGCGCCACTAAGTCACCCTTAAGTACGCCGTTTTCCACATTACCTTTGGTTTCAAGCGTCGTGGTAAAACGAAAATCGGGGCCGAGTTGAATCAACGCCGCTAGCGCTGTAATCACTTTCTGCGTACTGGCGGGCAGCGCCATCTGCTGACTGTGGTAATCAATAGCGGGGGCCGACGCGCCGACTTTTTGCACCATCAGGGCAAGGTTGGCACCAGCGGGGAGTTGAGTAATATACTCATCAACATTTGCGGCCTGAACACTGAACGCTATACAGCTGGTCAATCCGATGATAAATCTGGAAAATCGCATAATCTCGCGCTAACAACCTGGAATCGAGCCGTCATACTACGGCGCAACGCCCTATAAAGTAAACGATGACCCTTCGGGAACTTCAGGGTAAAATGACTATCAAAATGTGAATTGTAGCTGACCTGGGACTTGTACCCGGGTCGGTATTTTTTTGCTTCTGGTCCCGGTGAGGAGTTATGCCGGGCAGGCCGAACAGCCGGGGTGGGTGAAGACTTGCCCCATCAGGAATATTCAAGAGGTATAACAAATGCAAGCTATTCCGATGACCTTACGCGGCGCTGAAAAATTACGCGAAGAGCTGGATTTTCTGAAATCTGTGCGCCGTCCTGAAATCATTGCTGCTATCGCGGAAGCGCGTGAGCATGGCGACCTGAAAGAAAACGCCGAATACCACGCAGCTCGTGAACAGCAGGGCTTCTGCGAAGGCCGTATCAAAGACATCGAAGCCAAGCTGTCGAACGCGCAGGTGATTGATGTCACCAAAATGCCCAACAATGGGCGCGTTATTTTTGGTGCTACCGTAACGGTGCTGAATCTCGATTCTGACGAAGAACAGACTTATCGCATCGTTGGCGATGACGAAGCTGACTTTAAACAAAACCTGATTTCTGTAAACTCGCCTATTGCTCGTGGCCTGATCGGCAAAGAAGAAGATGATGTTGTGGTCATCAAAACGCCGGGCGGCGAAGTAGAATTTGAAGTAATTAAGGTGGAATACCTGTAAGAATTACCCAATACTCAAGATGTTGATGTATTGTAAAGAAAGGAAAAAGGCCGCTATGCGGCCTTTTATCAACGAACAGAGCGTGGCATTTTGCTCTCCTGCCTGCGGAAAACCCCTCGTTTTACACAGCAAATGTGTGTAACTTTAGGATAATCTTAGCGTGGCAGCGAGATTTTACGTTCTTTAGTTGGGCGATAAAGCACCAGCGTTTTACCGATGACCTGTACATTACAGGCGCCGGTTTCGCGCACGATAGCTTCCACGATCAAGGTTTTAGTTTCGCGATCTTCGGTGGCGATTTTCACCTTGATGAGTTCATGGTGCTCTAACGCTTGTTCAATCTCGGCCAGCACCCCTTCGGTCAAACCATTACTGCCAAGCAGAACAACTGGCTTGAGCGGATGTGCCAGACCTTTCAGGTGCTGTTTTTGTTTAGTACTCAGATTCATCGTATTTTTTGCTTACGTTGGGATTGAAAACGGGTCATTCTACCGCCATCTCCCATATATCACCAAATAGGCGCGTAAAAATTTACGCAATTGGTTACGATGAGTTATCCCCATGGGAAAGTTAAATGACAGGTAAGAAGCGTTCTGCCAGCTCCAGCCGCTGGCTTCAGGAACACTTTAGCGATAAATATGTTCAACAGGCACAGAAAAAGGGGTTACGTTCCCGTGCCTGGTTTAAACTTGATGAAATACAGCAAAGTGACAAACTCTTTAAACCGGGAATGACGGTTGTCGACCTTGGTGCTGCTCCGGGTGGTTGGTCACAATATGTGGTCACCCAAATTGGCGGCAAAGGCCGCATCATCGCTTGCGATCTTTTACCTATGGATCCTATCGTTGGTGTGGACTTTCTTCAGGGCGATTTTCGTGATGAACTGGTGATGAAAGCACTGCTGGAGCGCGTTGGCGACAGCAAAGTCCAGGTTGTCATGTCCGATATGGCACCAAACATGAGCGGAACACCGGCGGTGGATATCCCCCGTGCCATGTATCTGGTGGAACTGGCGCTAGAAATGTGTCGTGATGTATTAGCGCCAGGTGGCAGTTTTGTAGTGAAGGTGTTCCAGGGCGAAGGTTTCGATGAGTATCTAAGGGAAATTCGCTCCCTGTTTACGAAGGTCAAAGTTCGTAAGCCGGACTCTTCTCGTGCACGTTCGCGGGAAGTGTATATTGTAGCGACCGGGCGTAAACCCTAACCGGGAGATTTCAGACGAAAGTTTGAAAGATGCTGGATATAGAGTATCCTGACGCTGTTTTTAACACAGTTGTAATAAGAGGTTAATCCCTTGAGTGACATGGCGAAAAACCTAATACTCTGGCTGGTCATTGCCGTTGTGCTGATGTCAGTATTCCAGAGCTTTGGGCCCAGCGAGTCTAATGGCCGTAAGGTGGATTACTCTACCTTCCTACAAGAGGTCAATAACGACCAGGTTCGTGAAGCGCGTATCAACGGACGTGAAATCAACGTTACCAAGAAAGATAGTAACCGTTATACCACTTACATTCCGGTTCAGGATCCGAAATTACTGGATAACCTGTTGACCAAGAACGTCAAGGTTGTCGGTGAACCGCCTGAAGAACCAAGCCTGCTGGCTTCTATCTTCATCTCCTGGTTCCCGATGCTGTTGCTGATTGGTGTCTGGATCTTCTTCATGCGTCAAATGCAAGGCGGCGGTGGCAAAGGTGCCATGTCGTTTGGTAAGAGCAAAGCGCGCATGCTGACTGAAGATCAGATCAAAACGACCTTTGCTGACGTTGCGGGCTGCGACGAAGCAAAAGAAGAAGTTGCTGAACTGGTTGAGTATCTGCGCGAGCCGAGCCGCTTCCAGAAACTCGGCGGTAAGATCCCGAAAGGCGTTCTGATGGTCGGTCCTCCGGGTACCGGTAAAACGCTGCTGGCGAAAGCGATTGCAGGCGAAGCGAAAGTTCCGTTCTTTACTATCTCCGGTTCTGACTTCGTCGAAATGTTCGTCGGTGTGGGTGCATCCCGTGTTCGTGACATGTTCGAACAGGCGAAGAAAGCGGCACCGTGTATCATCTTTATCGATGAAATCGACGCCGTAGGCCGCCAGCGTGGCGCAGGCCTGGGCGGTGGTCACGATGAACGTGAACAGACTCTGAACCAGATGCTGGTTGAGATGGATGGCTTCGAAGGTAACGAAGGTATCATCGTTATCGCCGCAACTAACCGTCCGGACGTTCTCGACCCGGCGCTGCTGCGTCCTGGCCGTTTCGACCGTCAGGTTGTGGTTGGCTTGCCAGATGTTCGCGGTCGTGAGCAGATCCTGAAAGTTCACATGCGTCGTGTACCATTGGCACCCGATATCGACGCGGCAATCATTGCCCGTGGTACTCCAGGTTTCTCCGGTGCTGACCTGGCGAACCTGGTGAACGAAGCGGCACTGTTCGCTGCTCGTGGCAACAAACGCGTTGTGTCGATGGTTGAGTTCGAGAAAGCGAAAGACAAAATCATGATGGGTGCGGAACGTCGCTCCATGGTGATGACGGAAGCGCAGAAAGAATCGACGGCTTACCACGAAGCGGGTCACGCGATTATCGGTCGCCTGGTGCCGGAACACGATCCGGTGCACAAAGTGACGATTATCCCACGCGGTCGTGCGCTGGGTGTGACTTTCTTCTTGCCTGAGGGCGACGCAATCAGCGCCAGCCGTCAGAAACTGGAAAGCCAGATTTCTACGCTGTACGGTGGTCGTCTGGCAGAAGAGATCATCTACGGGCCGGAACATGTTTCTACCGGTGCGTCCAACGATATTAAAGTTGCGACCAACCTGGCACGTAACATGGTGACTCAGTGGGGCTTCTCTGAGAAATTGGGTCCACTGCTGTACGCGGAAGAAGAAGGTGAAGTGTTCCTCGGCCGTAGCGTAGCGAAAGCGAAACATATGTCCGATGAAACTGCACGTATCATCGACCAGGAAGTGAAAGCACTGATTGAGCGTAACTATAATCGTGCGCGTCAGCTTCTGACCGACAATATGGATATTCTGCATGCGATGAAAGATGCTCTCATGAAATATGAGACTATCGACGCACCGCAGATTGATGACCTGATGGCACGTCGCGATGTACGTCCGCCAGCGGGCTGGGAAGAACCAGGCGCTTCTAACAATTCTGGCGACAATGGTAGTCCAAAGGCTCCACGTCCGGTTGATGAACCGCGTACGCCGAACCCGGGTAACACCATGTCAGAGCAGTTAGGCGACAAGTAAGTTCCCGCATCAGATGACTGTATTTGTACCGAAAACCCCGGGGCGTGCTCCGGGGTTTTTTCTTATCAATTCATACTAGGGATAACACCATGAAACTCTATGCCCAGGGCACTTCACTGGACCTTAGCCATCCTCACGTAATGGGGATCCTCAACGTCACGCCTGATTCCTTTTCGGATGGCGGCACGCATAACTCGCTGATAGATGCGGTGAAACATGCGAATCTGATGATCAACGCTGGCGCGACGATCATTGACGTTGGTGGTGAGTCCACGCGCCCAGGGGCGGCGGAAGTTAGCGTTGAAGAAGAGTTGCAACGTGTTATTCCTGTGGTTGAGGCAATTGCTCAACGCTTCGAAGTCTGGATCTCGGTAGATACATCCAAACCAGAAGTCATCCGTGAGTCAGCGAAAGTTGGCGCTCACATTATTAACGATATCCGCTCCCTTTCCGAACCTGGCGCTCTGGAGGCGGCTGCAGAAACCGGTTTACCGGTTTGTCTGATGCATATGCAGGGAAATCCAAAAACCATGCAGGAAGCCCCGAAGTATGACGATGTCTTTGCAGAAGTGAATCGCTACTTTATTGAGCAAATAGCACGTTGCGAGCAGGCGGGTATCGCAAAAGAGAAATTGTTGCTCGACCCCGGATTCGGTTTCGGTAAAAATCTCTCCCATAACTATTCATTACTGGCGCGCCTGGCTGAATTTCATCATTTCAACCTGCCGCTGTTGGTGGGTATGTCACGAAAATCGATGATTGGGCAATTGCTGAACGTGGGGCCATCTGAGCGTCTGAGCGGTAGTCTGGCTTGTGCGGTCATTGCCGCTATGCAAGGCGCGCATATCATTCGTGTTCATGACGTCAAAGAAACCGTAGAAGCGATGCGGGTGGTGGAAGCCACTCTGTCTGCAAAGGAAAACAAACGCTATGAGTAATCGTAAATATTTCGGTACCGATGGGATTCGTGGTCGTGTAGGGGATGCGCCGATCACCCCTGATTTTGTGCTTAAGCTGGGTTGGGCCGCGGGTAAAGTGCTGGCGCGCCACGGCTCCCGTAAGATCATTATTGGTAAAGACACGCGTATTTCTGGCTATATGCTGGAGTCAGCACTGGAAGCGGGTCTGGCGGCTGCGGGCCTTTCCGCACTCTTTACAGGCCCGATGCCTACACCTGCCGTGGCTTATCTGACGCGTACCTTCCGCGCAGAGGCCGGGATTGTAATTTCTGCATCGCATAACCCATTCTACGATAACGGCATTAAATTCTTTTCTATTGACGGTACTAAGCTGCCGGATGCAGTTGAAGAAGCCATCGAAGCGGAAATGGAAAAAGAGATCAGCTGTGTTGATTCGGCAGAACTGGGTAAAGCCAGCCGTATCGTTGATGCTGCGGGTCGCTATATCGAGTTTTGCAAAGCCACGTTCCCGAACGAACTTAGCCTCAGTGAACTGAAGATTGTGGTGGATTGCGCAAACGGTGCGACTTATCACATCGCGCCGAACGTGCTGCGCGAACTGGGGGCGAACGTTATCGCTATCGGTTGTGAGCCGAACGGTGTAAACATCAATGCCGAAGTGGGGGCTACCGACGTTCGCGCGCTCCAGGCTCGTGTGCTGGCTGAAAAAGCGGATCTCGGTATTGCCTTCGACGGCGACGGCGATCGCGTGATTATGGTTGACCATGAAGGCAATAAAGTCGATGGCGATCAGATCATGTATATCATCGCGCGTGAAGGTCTTCGTCAGGGCCAGCTGCGTGGTGGCGCGGTGGGTACATTGATGAGCAACATGGGGCTTGAACTGGCGCTGAAACAGTTAGGTATTCCATTTGCGCGCGCGAAAGTGGGTGACCGCTACGTACTGGAAAAAATGCAGGAGAAAGGCTGGCGTATCGGTGCAGAGAACTCCGGTCATGTGATCCTGCTGGATAAAACCACTACCGGTGACGGCATCGTTGCTGGCTTGCAGGTGCTGGCGGCGATGGCACGTAATCATATGAGCCTGCACGACCTTTGCAGCGGCATGAAAATGTTCCCGCAGATTCTGGTTAACGTGCGTTACACCGCAGGTAGCGGCGATCCGCTGGAGCATGAATCAGTCAAAGCTGTGACCGCAGAAGTTGAAGCGGCGCTGGGTAGCCGTGGACGCGTTTTGCTGCGTAAATCTGGCACCGAGCCGTTAATTCGCGTGATGGTAGAAGGTGAAGACGAAGCGCAGGTAACTGAATTTGCACACCGTATCGCCGATGCAGTAAAAGCCGTTTAAAGCGTTAGATGACTGGCTAAAAAGGCGGCGATTGTCGCCTTTTTTCTCGGCGAACACATCGGTTTTGCTGTTTTTTTCCGCAGTTGATACAATGCGATAAAATTGCCCTTGCGAAGGTCATTCGCTTTGGTTAGTATTCACACCCGCTTCAGTGGGAAAGATTAAAAACTCCCGCTTTATTGGTTGAAGCATTGGTACGCGGCAACTCCGCAAGGAACAGGTTGATTATGTACGAAGCTCTTTTGGTAGTTTTCCTTATTGTGGCAATTGGCCTTGTTGGTCTGATCATGCTGCAGCAAGGTAAAGGCGCTGATATGGGAGCCTCCTTCGGAGCAGGCGCTTCCGCTACGCTGTTTGGTTCAAGTGGTTCTGGTAACTTCATGACCCGCATGACGGCGCTGCTGGCAACGTTATTCTTCATCATCAGTCTGGTACTGGGTAACATCAATAGCAACAAAACCAATAAAGGTAGCGAATGGGAAAACCTGAGTGCGCCGGCCAAAACCGAACAAACTCAGCCAGCTGCTCCGGCTAAGCCGACCAGCGATATCCCGAACTAAAAAGTAGTATCCGTGCCGAGGTGGTGGAATTGGTAGACACGCTACCTTGAGGTGGTAGTGCCCAATAGGGCTTACGGGTTCAAGTCCCGTCCTCGGTACCAAATTCCAGAAAAGAGACGCTGAAAAGCGTCTTTTTTCGTTTTGGTCCTGATCTGAGGAATGGTTGTCAGGTATCTGTATCTCGTCCAGTTGCTTTACTCGTAGCTGGTACTTTGAAACGATGGTGCCGGTACGCCTTAGTTATAAACTTTTCCCTTCTGCTGACATAATTGGCACTTTATTGTGTCAACTCCAGTTCCGGTACGAATACGGATATGTTTACTTCTCGATAAACCATCCTGCTCCTGTCAGTATAACTACTGATGGCTACGTTCTGCGTAATGTTTAGAGACGCATTGATAATGTTATTTAATTACTGAGAACAATGGCCGCATCATTTAAAAAGAAAAAACTAACAGTGTTTCGGTCTGATATGGATCAGAGTTGAAAAACATGTCTGATATAAAATTGAACATTGTTGATAATTGTTTATATTGGTTGTGAACTTGGATTTCTGGATGACAGTATTCAACAAATTTGTTAGAAGTTTTAAATCTCATTGGTTGTTGTATCTTTGTGTTATTGTTTTTGGTATTACGAACTTAGTCGCCTCTTCCGGAGCGCATATGGTTCAGCGATTGCTGTTCTTCGTTCTGACCATCCTGGTTGTTAAACGTATATCATCCCTTCCGCTTCGCCTGCTTGTTGCCGCACCATTTGTGTTACTGACAGCGGCAGACATGAGTATTAGCCTCTATTCATGGTGTACCTTTGGTACAACTTTCAATGATGGATTTGCGATTAGTGTGCTGCAGAGTGATCCGGATGAAGTTGTCAAAATGCTGGGGATGTATATCCCTTATCTATGTGCTTTTGCCTTTTTATCCCTTCTTTTTTTGGCAGTAATAATAAAATATGATGTTTCCTTGCCGACGAAAAAAGTGACAGGAATATTATTGCTGATTGTCATTTCGGGCAGTTTATTTTCCGCTTGTCAATTTGCTTATAAAGATGCAAAAAATAAAAAAGCGTTCAGTCCATATATACTAGCGTCGCGATTTGCTACCTATACGCCGTTTTTCAATCTCAATTATTTTGCTTTAGCAGCGAAAGAGCATCAAAGATTACTCTCAATTGCAAACACGGTGCCATATTTTCAATTATCAGTCAGGGATACAGGTATTGATACCTACGTGTTGATTGTGGGGGAGTCTGTACGTGTCGACAATATGTCTTTGTATGGATACACACGCTCTACGACACCGCAAGTCGAAGCACAAAGAAAACAGATCAAACTGTTTAATCAAGCAATAAGCGGTGCACCTTACACTGCGCTGTCGGTTCCCCTTTCTTTAACTGCTGATTCTGTTTTGAGTCATGACATTCATAATTACCCGGACAACATTATTAATATGGCTAATCAAGCAGGATTTCAGACTTTCTGGCTAAGCTCGCAATCCGCTTTTCGGCAGAATGGTACAGCAGTTACCAGTATCGCCATGCGCGCCATGGAAACAGTCTATGTCAGAGGATTTGATGAATTGTTGTTGCCGCATTTATCGCAAGCGTTACAGCAAAAGACGCAGCAAAAGAAACTGATTGTTCTTCATTTAAATGGAAGCCATGAACCGGCTTGTAGCGCCTATCCGCAATCCAGCGCCGTGTTTCAACCGCAGGACGATCAGGATGCCTGCTATGACAACTCCATTCATTACACAGATAGTTTGCTAGGTCAGATTTTTGAATTATTAAAAGATCGCCGCGCCTCGGTCATGTATTTTGCCGACCACGGCCTGGAACGCGACCCTACGAAGAAGAACGTCTATTTTCATGGAGGCAGGGAGGCCAGCCAGCAGGCATATCATGTCCCGATGTTTATCTGGTATAGCCCCGTTCTTGGGGATGGCGTTGATCGTACAACGGAAAACGATATCTTTTCCACTGCGTACAATAATTACCTTATTAATGCGTGGATGGGGGTAACAAAGCCGGAACAGCCGAAAACGCTGGAGGAAGTGATTGCACACTATAAAGGAGACTCACGGGTTGTGGATGCAAACCATGATGTTTTCGATTATGTGATGCTCAGAAAGGAGTTTACAGAGGATAAGCAAGGTAACCCCACCCCTGAAGGGCAGGGTTGATGTCGAATTACTGGCCTTTATTTTCCAGATTCTCCACCTGCGGCACGCCTGAAGCGGCAGAGGAGGAGAGGAGGCCAGTTTTGGCATAACCGAAAAGTTTCTCGCGGGTATCGGTGATATCCAGGTTACGCATGGTCAATTGACCGATACGATCATCTGGCGAGAACACCGAGTCGCCTTTTTCCATCGTCAGACGCTCTGGCTTGTAGGTCAGGTTCTCTGAGACGGTATTCAGGATTGAATAATCGTTCCCGCGGCGCAGCTCCAGAGTAACTTCACCAGTGATCTGGCTGGCAACCCAGCGTTGCAGAGAGTCCCGCAGCATCAGCGCCTGGGAGTCAAACCAACGTCCCTGGTACAGCAGACGGCCCAACTGACGACCATGCGCGTGATACTGCTCAATGGTGTCTTCGTTGTGAATACCGGTCAACAAACGTTCATACGCAATGTGCAGCAGTGCCATCCCAGGGGCTTCATAAATGCCGCGGCTTTTTGCTTCGATGATACGGTTTTCAATCTGGTCGCTCATGCCCAGGCCGTGACGACCGCCGATGCGGTTAGCTTCCAGCATCATTTCTACGTCGTCGCTAAAGGTTTTACCGTTCAGCGCCACCGGATGACCTTGCTCAAAGCGTACTGTGACTTCTTCTGCCGGGATTTTCACGCTCTCATCCCAAAACTTCACGCCCATAATTGGATTGACGATTTTGACGCTGGAGTTGAGGTATTCCAGATCCTTCGCTTCATGCGTTGCACCAAGCATGTTGGAGTCCGTGGAGTAGGCTTTTTCGACAGACATTTTGTAGTCGAAACCGCAGGCAATCATAAATTCAGACATCTCATGACGGCCGCCCAGTTCATCAATAAAGTCAGTATCAAGCCACGGTTTGTAAATCTGCAGTTCAGCATTGGTCAGCAGACCGTAACGATAGAAACGTTCGATATCGTTTCCTTTATAGGTGCTACCGTCACCCCAGATATTCACGCCATCTTCTTTCATGGCAGCAACCAGCATGGTACCAGTCACGGCGCGGCCCAGCGGCGTCGTGTTGAAATAGGTCAGGCCGCCGGTGGTGTTATGAAATGCGCCACACTGAATAGCGGCAATACCTTCGGCCACCAGTTGTTTGCGGCAGTCGATCAGACGTGCGTTCTCCGCGCCGTATTCCATGGCACGACGAGGGATCGCATCATAATCCTCTTCGTCTGGCTGGCCCAGATTTGCAGTATATGCATAAGGAACCGCTCCCTTTTGTCGCATCCACAGCAGTGCGGCACTGGTGTCCAGACCGCCGGAAAAAGCGATACCAATACGTTGACCTACCGGGAGATGCTTGAGAATCGTCGTCATAAAATAACACCCTGCTTAATTAACTGATGATGAGCCTGGATTTCCGCTCTCACTGAATTTTTATGCAAAATAAATGAGTTTTCATTTAATCATCTTTTATCGGAGACAGGAAGAGTTTAGTGTGTTTTTTGTAAAATAATGCGCTTAAGGGAGAGCAGGAGAAGGCAAAAGTATTCAACAAATGAAAGTGAACCGGATATTCATTCACGTGATTAGCAATAAACGTTGACAAAATGTGGCATGGATCACTATAATGCCTGCAGATTTTACGTCCCGTCTCGGTACACCAAATCCCAGCAGTATTTGCATTTTTTACCCAAAACGAGTAGAATTTGCCACGTTTCAGGCGCGGGGTGGAGCAGCCTGGTAGCTCGTCGGGCTCATAACCCGAAGGTCGTCGGTTCAAATCCGGCCCCCGCAACCACTTTCCCTTAGAGTCCTTTTTCAAATATACTGTGAAGACTTCGGCCTTCGTAGTGGGATTTGAAAAAATCCTTCTGGAAAGTGCTCCAGACCGCAGTTGCGGTTATAGGGTTCAGTTATATAAAGCCCCGATTTATCGGGGTTTTTTGTTATCTGACTACAGAATAACTGGGCTTTAGGCCCTTTTTTTATGTCTTGGGGGTGGGCTTGTCCACATTAGAGCAAAAATTAACAGAGATGATTACTGCGCCAGTTGAGGCCCTGGGTTTTGAACTGGTTGGCATCGAATTTATTCGCGGTCGCACATCCACACTGCGCATCTATATTGATAGTGAAGATGGCATCAATGTTGATGATTGTGCTGATGTGAGCCACCAGGTAAGTGCTGTGCTGGATGTTGAAGATCCCATCACCGTTGCTTATAACCTGGAAGTCTCCTCACCGGGTCTCGATCGCCCACTGTTCACGGCTGAACACTACGCCCGTTTCGTCGGAGAAGAGGTGACTCTGGTTCTCCGCATGGCGGTACAAAACCGTCGTAAATGGCAGGGCGTTATCAAAGCGGTAGACGGTGAAATGATCACAGTTACCGTCGAAGGTAAAGATGAAGTGTTCGCGCTGAGTAATATCCAGAAGGCGAACCTGGTTCCCCACTTTTAATAGTCTGGATGAGGTGAAAAGCCCGCGATGAACAAAGAAATTTTGGCTGTAGTTGAAGCCGTATCCAATGAAAAGGCGCTACCTCGCGAGAAGATTTTCGAAGCATTGGAAAGCGCGCTGGCGACAGCAACAAAGAAAAAATATGAACAAGAGATCGACGTCCGCGTACAGATCGATCGCAAAAGCGGTGATTTTGACACCTTCCGTCGCTGGTTAGTTGTTGATGAAGTCACCCAGCCGACCAAGGAAATCACCCTTGAAGCCGCACGTTATGAAGATGAAAGCCTGAATCTGGGCGATTACGTTGAAGATCAGATTGAGTCTGTTACCTTTGACCGTATCACCACCCAGACGGCAAAACAGGTTATCGTGCAGAAAGTGCGTGAAGCCGAACGTGCGATGGTGGTTGATCAGTTCCGTGAACATGAAGGTGAAATCATCACCGGCGTGGTGAAAAAAGTAAACCGCGACAACATCTCTCTGGATCTGGGCAACAACGCTGAAGCCGTGATCCTGCGCGAAGATATGCTGCCGCGTGAAAACTTCCGCCCTGGCGACCGTGTTCGTGGCGTGCTCTATTCCGTTCGCCCGGAAGCGCGTGGTGCGCAATTGTTCGTCACTCGTTCCAAGCCGGAAATGCTGATCGAACTGTTCCGTATTGAAGTGCCAGAAATCGGCGAAGAAGTGATTGAAATTAAAGCAGCGGCTCGCGACCCGGGTTCTCGTGCGAAAATCGCGGTGAAAACCAACGATAAACGTATCGATCCGGTAGGTGCTTGCGTAGGTATGCGTGGCGCACGTGTTCAGGCGGTTTCTACTGAACTGGGCGGCGAGCGTATCGATATCGTCCTGTGGGATGATAACCCGGCGCAGTTCGTGATTAACGCAATGGCACCGGCAGACGTTGCTTCTATCGTGGTGGATGAAGATAAACACACCATGGATATCGCCGTTGAAGCCGGTAACCTGGCGCAGGCGATTGGCCGTAATGGTCAGAACGTGCGTCTGGCTTCGCAGCTGAGCGGTTGGGAACTCAACGTGATGACCGTTGACGACCTGCAGGCTAAGCATCAGGCGGAAGCGCACGCAGCGATCGACACCTTCACCAAATATCTCGACATCGACGAAGACTTCGCGACTGTTCTGGTAGAAGAAGGCTTCTCGACGCTGGAAGAACTGGCCTATGTGCCGATGAAAGAGCTGTTGGAAATCGAAGGCCTTGATGAGCCGACCGTTGAAGCACTGCGCGAGCGTGCTAAAAATGCACTGGCCACCATTGCACAGGCCCAGGAAGAAAGCCTCGGTGATAACAAACCGGCTGACGATCTGCTGAACCTTGAAGGGATAGATCGTGATTTGGCATTCAAACTGGCCGCCCGTGGCGTTTGTACGCTGGAAGATCTCGCCGAACAGGGCATTGATGATCTGGCTGATATCGAAGGGTTGACCGACGAAAAAGCCGGAGCACTGATTATGGCTGCCCGTAATATTTGCTGGTTCGGTGACGAAGCGTAATAAACTGTAGCAGGAAGGAACAGCATGACAGATGTAACGATTAAAACGCTGGCCGCAGAGCGACAGACCTCCGTGGAACGCCTGGTACAGCAATTTGCTGATGCAGGTATCCGGAAGTCTGCTGACGACTCTGTGTCCGCACAAGAGAAACAGACTTTGATTGACCACCTGAATCAGAAAAATTCAGGCCCGGACAAATTGACGCTGCAACGTAAAACACGCAGCACCCTTAACATTCCTGGTACCGGTGGAAAAAGCAAATCGGTACAAATCGAAGTCCGCAAGAAACGCACCTTTGTGAAACGCGATCCGCAAGAGGCTGAACGCCTTGCTGCGGAAGAGCAAGCGCAGCGTGAAGCGGAAGAGCAAGCCCGTCGTGAGGCAGAAGAATCGGCCAAACGTGAGGCGCAACAAAAAGCTGAACGTGAGGCCGCAGAACAAGCTAAGCGTGAAGCTGCTGAACAAGCGAAACGTGAAGCTGCGGAAAAAGACAAAGTGAGCAATCAACAAGACGATATGACTAAAAACGCCCAGGCTGAAAAAGCCCGCCGTGAGCAGGAAGCTGCAGAGCTCAAGCGTAAAGCCGAAGAAGAAGCGCGTCGTAAACTCGAAGAAGAAGCACGTCGCGTTGCTGAAGAAGCACGTCGTATGGCGGAAGAAAACAAATGGACTGATAACGCGGAACCGACTGAAGATTCCAGCGATTATCACGTCACTACTTCTCAACATGCTCGCCAGGCAGAAGACGAAAGCGATCGTGAAGTCGAAGGCGGCCGTGGCCGTGGTCGTAACGCGAAAGCTGCGCGTCCGAAGAAAGGCAACAAACACGCTGAATCAAAAGCTGATCGTGAAGAAGCACGCGCAGCAGTACGTGGCGGTAAAGGCGGAAAACGTAAAGGTTCTTCGCTGCAGCAAGGCTTCCAGAAGCCTGCTCAGGCCGTTAACCGTGACGTTGTGATCGGCGAAACCATCACCGTTGGCGAACTGGCGAACAAGATGGCTGTTAAAGGCTCTCAGGTCATCAAAGCGATGATGAAACTGGGCGCAATGGCAACCATCAACCAGGTTATCGATCAGGAAACCGCACAGCTGGTTGCTGAAGAGATGGGCCACAAAGTTATCCTGCGTCGTGAAAACGAGCTGGAAGAAGCGGTAATGAGCGACCGTGACACGGGGGCAGCGGCGGAACCGCGCGCGCCGGTTGTGACCATCATGGGTCACGTTGACCACGGTAAAACCTCTCTGCTGGACTACATTCGTTCAACGAAAGTGGCCTCTGGCGAAGCGGGCGGCATTACCCAGCACATTGGTGCATACCACGTTGAAACTGAAAACGGCATGATCACCTTCCTGGACACCCCGGGGCACGCCGCGTTTACTTCAATGCGTGCTCGTGGTGCGCAGGCAACGGACATCGTAGTCCTGGTTGTTGCTGCCGACGACGGCGTAATGCCGCAGACCATCGAAGCAATCCAGCACGCGAAAGCGGCGCAGGTTCCGGTGGTGGTTGCAGTGAACAAGATCGATAAACCAGAAGCCGATCCGGATCGCGTTAAGAACGAACTCTCCCAGTACGGCATCCTGCCGGAAGAGTGGGGCGGTGAAAGCCAGTTCGTACATGTGTCTGCGAAAGCGGGTACTGGTATCGATGAGCTGCTGGACGCTATCCTGCTGCAGGCGGAAGTTCTGGAACTGAAAGCGGTACGTAAAGGCATGGCGAGCGGTGCGGTTATCGAATCCTTCCTCGATAAAGGTCGTGGTCCGGTTGCTACCGTTCTGGTACGTGAAGGTACTCTGCACAAGGGCGATATCGTTCTGTGTGGCTTCGAATACGGTCGTGTTCGTGCGATGCGTAACGAACTGGGTCAGGAAGTGCTGGAAGCGGGTCCGTCCATTCCGGTGGAAATCCTCGGCCTGTCCGGCGTTCCGGCTGCGGGTGATGAAGTTACCGTTGTACGTGACGAGAAGAAAGCGCGTGAAGTTGCACTCTATCGTCAGGGTAAATTCCGCGAAGTTAAACTGGCGCGTCAGCAGAAATCTAAACTCGAGAACATGTTCGCCAACATGACCGAAGGCGAAGTTCACGAAGTGAATATCGTCCTGAAGGCAGACGTACAGGGTTCTGTGGAAGCTATCTCCGACTCCTTGCTGAAACTGTCTACTGACGAAGTTAAAGTGAAGATCATCGGTTCTGGCGTAGGTGGTATCACCGAAACCGACGCTACCCTGGCTGCGGCGTCCAACGCCATCCTGGTTGGCTTCAACGTACGTGCTGATGCCTCTGCACGTAAAGTGATTGAAGCGGAAAGCCTGGATCTGCGTTACTACTCCGTCATCTATAACCTGATCGACGAAGTGAAAGCGGCAATGAGCGGTATGCTGTCTCCGGAACTGAAACAACAGATTATCGGTCTGGCGGAAGTTCGTGACGTATTCAAATCACCGAAATTTGGTGCCATCGCAGGTTGTATGGTTACCGAAGGTGTGGTTAAACGTCACAACCCGATCCGCGTTCTGCGCGACAACGTGGTTATCTACGAAGGCGAGCTGGAGTCCCTGCGCCGCTTCAAAGATGACGTTAACGAAGTCCGTAACGGTATGGAATGTGGTATCGGCGTTAAGAACTACAACGACGTCCGCACTGGCGATGTGATCGAAGTATTCGAAATCATCGAAATCCAACGTACCATCGCTTAAGGTTGTCTGGGTTGTAGGCCGGATAAGGCTTTTACGCCGCATCCGGCAGCCGTTGCCTGATGCGGCGCTCGCGCGTCTTATCAGGCCTACACAGCCCTTTCCACCTGAGATTAATTTTAAAAGGGGCTATGGCCCCTTTTTTGTCAGGAGAATTTATTATGGCGAAAGAATTTGGTCGCCCGCAGCGCGTAGCGCAGGAAATGCAAAAAGAGATCGCTCTCATCCTGCAGCGTGAAATTAAAGATCCTCGTCTGGGCATGATGACCACCGTTTCCGGTGTCGAAATGTCTCGCGACCTGGCGTATGCCAAAGTATATGTAACGTTCCTCAACGACAAAGATGAAGACGCGGTTAAAGCGGGCATCAAAGCGTTGCAGGAAGCTTCTGGTTTCATCCGCAGCCTGCTGGGGAAAGCGATGCGCCTGCGTATCGTGCCGGAACTGACCTTCTTCTACGACAACTCGCTAGTTGAAGGGATGCGCATGTCAAACCTGGTGACCAGCGTGGTCAAACATGACGAAGAACGTCGTGTTAACCCGGACGACAGCAAGGAGGACTAATGAGTCGTCCTCGTCGTCGCGGTCGCGACATTAACGGCGTTTTGTTGCTGGATAAACCGCAGGGTATGTCCAGCAATGATGCGCTGCAAAAAGTGAAACGGATTTATAACGCCAACCGTGCCGGGCATACCGGTGCGCTGGACCCGCTGGCAACTGGCATGTTGCCAATTTGCCTCGGGGAAGCGACGAAGTTTTCCCAGTATCTGCTGGACTCCGACAAACGCTATCGGGTGATTGCGCGTCTTGGACAGCGTACCGATACGTCTGACGCCGATGGACAAATCGTTGAAGAACGTCCGGTAACCTTTGACACAGAGCAACTGGCGGCGGCACTGGATACTTTCCGTGGCGATATCGAACAGATCCCATCGATGTATTCAGCACTGAAATACCAGGGCAAAAAACTGTACGAATATGCGCGTCAGGGCATTGAAGTTCCGCGTGAAGCACGCCCGATTACCGTTTATGAATTGCTGTTTATTCGCCATGAAGGCAATGAACTGGAGCTGGAAGTTCATTGCTCTAAAGGGACCTATATCCGCACCATCATTGATGACCTGGGTGAAAAACTCGGTTGTGGCGCGCATGTTATTTACCTGCGTCGTCTGGCGGTAAGTAAATATCCGGTTGAACGGATGGTGACCCTGGAACATCTGCGTGAACTGGTTGAACAAGCCGAACAGCAGGATATTCCAGCCGCGGAGTTACTTGATCCATTACTGATGCCAATGGACAGTCCAGCTTCGGACTACCCGGTGGTGAATCTTCCGTTAACGTCTTCTGTTTACTTCAAAAATGGTAACCCGGTTCGTACATCCGGTGCGCCGCTGGAAGGACTGGTTCGCGTTACAGAAGGTGAGAACGGCAAGTTTATCGGTATGGGCGAAATTGACGATGAAGGCCGCGTCGCGCCTCGTCGCCTGGTGGTTGAATACCCGGCGTAATGTTAACCGTCTTGCGATAACAGGTCGCTACGAGTAGAATACTGCCGCTTAACGTCGCGTAAATTGTTTAACACTTTGCGTAACGTACACTGGGATCGCTGAATTAGAGATCGGCGTCCTTTCATTCTATATACTTTGGAGTTTTAAAATGTCTCTAAGTACTGAAGCAACAGCTAAAATCGTTTCTGAGTTTGGTCGTGACGCAAACGACACCGGTTCTACCGAAGTTCAGGTAGCACTGCTGACTGCACAGATCAACCACCTGCAGGGCCACTTTGCAGAGCACAAAAAAGATCACCACAGCCGTCGTGGTCTGCTGCGCATGGTTTCTCAGCGTCGTAAACTGCTCGACTACCTGAAACGTAAAGACGTAGCACGTTACACCCAGCTCATCGAGCGCCTGGGTCTGCGTCGCTAATTCTTGCGAGTTTCAGAAAAGGGGGCCTGAGAGGCCCCTTTTTTCAAGCTGACGGCAGCAATTCACTGGAAACTAATGTATTGTTGCTATGAATGATCTTCCGTTGCAGAGGTTCGCGCGGCTAATGAGAGGCTTTACCCACATTGGGCTGGGTTAGGGTTGTCATTAGTCGCGAGGATGCGCAGAAGATCGGGTATTAACACCAGTGCCGTAAGGTACTGTCTAAGAAAGAGAAAGGATATTACATTGCTTAATCCGATCGTTCGTAAATTCCAGTACGGCCAACACACCGTGACTCTGGAAACCGGCATGATGGCTCGTCAGGCTACTGCCGCTGTTATGGTTAGCATGGATGACACCGCGGTATTCGTTACCGTTGTTGGACAGAAAAAAGCCAAACCAGGTCAGGACTTCTTCCCACTGACCGTTAACTATCAGGAGCGTACCTACGCTGCTGGTCGTATCCCGGGTAGCTTCTTCCGTCGTGAAGGCCGCCCAAGCGAAGGCGAAACCCTGATCGCGCGTCTGATTGACCGCCCGATTCGCCCGCTGTTCCCGGAAGGCTTCGTCAACGAAGTTCAGGTTATCGCCACCGTGGTTTCTGTTAACCCGCAGGTTAACCCGGATATCGTCGCGATGATTGGTGCTTCCGCAGCACTGTCTCTGTCTGGTATTCCGTTCAATGGTCCGATTGGTGCTGCCCGCGTAGGTTACATCAATGACCAGTACGTACTGAACCCGACTCAGGACGAGCTGAAAGAGAGCAAACTGGATCTGGTTGTTGCCGGTACTGAAGCCGCTGTACTGATGGTTGAATCTGAAGCTGAACTGCTGAGCGAAGACCAGATGCTGGGCGCAGTAGTGTTCGGTCATGAACAACAGCAGGTTGTTATTCAGAACATCAATGAACTGGTGAAAGAAGCCGGTAAACCGCGTTGGGACTGGCAGCCGGAGCCGGTAAACGAAGCGCTGAACGCGCGCGTTGCTGCACTGGCTGAAGCTCGTCTGAGCGATGCTTACCGCATCACCGACAAACAAGAGCGTTATGCGCAGGTTGATGTCATCAAATCTGAAACCATCGCGACGCTGCTTGCTGAAGATGAAACCCTGGACGAAAACGAACTGGGTGAAATTCTGCACGCTATCGAGAAAAACGTTGTTCGTAGCCGCGTACTGGCAGGCGAACCGCGTATCGACGGTCGTGAAAAAGATATGATTCGTGGTCTGGATGTGCGTACTGGCGTGCTGCCGCGTACTCACGGTTCTGCGCTGTTCACCCGTGGTGAAACCCAGGCGCTGGTTACCGCAACGCTGGGTACTGCACGTGACGCGCAGGTTCTTGATGAACTGATGGGCGAACGTACTGACACCTTCCTGTTCCACTACAACTTCCCTCCGTACTCCGTAGGCGAAACCGGCATGGTCGGTTCTCCGAAACGTCGTGAAATTGGTCACGGTCGTCTGGCGAAGCGCGGTGTGCTGGCAGTCATGCCGGATATGGACAAATTCCCGTACACCGTACGTGTGGTGTCTGAAATCACCGAATCCAACGGTTCTTCTTCTATGGCTTCCGTGTGCGGCGCGTCCCTGGCGCTGATGGACGCAGGTGTGCCAATCAAAGCTGCTGTTGCGGGTATCGCAATGGGTCTGGTGAAAGAAGGCGACAACTACGTTGTACTGTCTGACATTTTGGGCGACGAAGATCACCTGGGCGATATGGACTTCAAAGTTGCGGGTTCCCGCGACGGTATCTCTGCACTGCAGATGGATATCAAAATTGAAGGTATCACCAAAGAGATCATGCAGGTTGCGCTGAATCAGGCTAAAGGTGCGCGTCTGCATATCCTGGGCGTAATGGAACAGGCAATCAACGCGCCACGTGGCGATATCTCTGAGTTCGCTCCGCGTATCCATACCATCAAGATCAACCCGGACAAGATCAAAGACGTTATCGGTAAAGGCGGCTCTGTTATCCGTGCCCTGACCGAAGAAACTGGCACCACCATCGAAATCGAAGATGACGGTACTGTGAAGATCGCAGCGACCGACGGCGAGAAAGCGAAACATGCTATTCGTCGTATCGAAGAGATCACTGCAGAAATCGAAGTGGGCCGCGTCTACAATGGTAAAGTGACCCGTATCGTTGACTTTGGCGCATTTGTTGCCATCGGCGGCGGTAAAGAAGGTCTGGTACACATCTCTCAGATCGCTGACAAACGCGTTGAGAAAGTGACCGATTACCTGCAGATGGGTCAGGAAGTACCGGTGAAAGTTCTGGAAGTTGATCGCCAGGGCCGTATCCGTCTGAGCATTAAAGAAGCGACTGAGCAGTCTCAACCTGCTGCAGCACCGGAAGCTCCGGCTGCTGAACAGGGCGAGTAAGGTTGCCATTTGCCCTCCGCTGCGGCGGGGGGCTTTTAACCGGGCAGGACGCCTTGTTAGCAACCGGGAACAGGACGTTCATTCAACCGTGGTCTTCGGGAGTGGGAAATGAAGCCTTTTTTGCGCTGGTGTTTCGTTGCGACAGCACTTACGCTTGCAGGATGCAGTAATACTTCCTGGCGTAAAAGTGAAGTCCTCGCGGTACCATTGCAACCGACTTTACAGCAGGAAGTGATTCTGGCACGTATGGAACAAATCCTTGCCAGTCGGGCTTTAACCGATGACGAACGCGCACAGCTTTTATATGAGCGCGGAGTGTTGTATGATAGTCTCGGTCTGAGGGCATTAGCGCGTAACGATTTTTCGCAAGCGCTGGCAATCCGACCGGATATGCCTGAAGTATTCAATTACTTAGGCATATATTTAACGCAGGCAGGCAATTTTGATGCTGCCTATGAAGCGTTTGATTCTGTACTTGAGCTTGATCCAACTTACAACTACGCGCACTTGAATCGCGGGATCGCATTATATTACGGCGGTCGTGACAAGTTAGCGCAAGATGATCTGCTGGCGTTTTATCAAGACGATCCCAATGATCCTTTCCGTAGTCTGTGGCTTTATCTCGCCGAGCAGAAGCTCGATGAGAAGCAGGCTAAAGAAGTGTTGAAACAGCACTTCGAAAAATCGGATAAGGAACAGTGGGGATGGAACATTGTCGAGTTCTACCTGGGCAACATTAGCGAACAAACGTTAATGGAAAGGCTCAAGGCGGACGCAACGGATAACACCTCGCTCGCTGAGCATCTCAGTGAAACCAACTTCTATTTAGGTAAGTACTACCTAAGTCTGGGGGATTTGGACAGCGCCACGGCACTGTTCAAACTGGCGGTTGCCAACAACGTTCATAACTTTGTTGAGCACCGATACGCATTGTTGGAATTATCGCTCCTGGGCCAGGACCAAGATGACCTGGCAGAATCGGACCAGCAATAGCTGACGTACACATCAGCCCGTAATCTTTTTTGATTGCCATCACCTTAACGGGTGAGGGCGTTGTTGTTCGTTAATACACCTACTTTGAGCCGGTTCACACTTTTCAATGAAAATTGCTGATCAATTTCATGATGAGTTATGTAGACTGGCCGCCATTAATTTTGAGGCACACGTACTACATGGCTGAATTCGAAACCACTTTTGCAGATCTGGGCCTGAAGGCTCCTATCCTTGAAGCCCTTAACGATCTGGGTTACGAAAAACCATCTCCAATTCAGGCAGAGTGTATTCCACATCTGCTGAATGGCCGCGACGTTCTGGGTATGGCCCAGACGGGGAGCGGAAAAACTGCAGCATTCTCTTTACCTCTGCTGCAGAATCTTGATCCTGAGCTGAAAGCACCACAGATTCTGGTGCTGGCACCGACCCGCGAACTGGCGGTACAGGTTGCTGAAGCAATGACGGATTTCTCTAAACACATGCGCGGCGTAAACGTGGTTGCCCTGTACGGCGGCCAGCGTTATGACGTGCAATTACGCGCCCTGCGTCAGGGGCCGCAGATCGTTGTCGGTACTCCGGGCCGTCTGCTGGACCACCTGAAACGTGGCACTCTGGACCTCTCTAAACTGAGCGGTCTGGTTCTGGATGAAGCTGACGAAATGCTGCGCATGGGCTTCATCGAAGACGTTGAAACCATTATGGCGCAGATCCCGGAAGGTCATCAGACCGCTCTGTTCTCTGCAACCATGCCGGAAGCGATTCGTCGCATTACCCGCCGCTTTATGAAAGAGCCGCAGGAAGTGCGCATTCAGTCCAGCGTGACTACCCGTCCTGACATCAGCCAGAGCTACTGGACTGTCTGGGGTATGCGTAAAAACGAAGCACTGGTACGTTTCCTGGAAGCGGAAGATTTTGATGCGGCGATTATCTTCGTTCGTACCAAAAATGCGACTCTGGAAGTGGCTGAAGCTCTTGAGCGTAACGGCTACAACAGCGCCGCGCTGAACGGTGACATGAACCAGGCGCTGCGTGAACAGACTCTGGAACGCCTGAAAGACGGTCGTCTGGACATCCTGATTGCGACCGACGTTGCGGCCCGTGGCCTGGACGTTGAGCGTATCAGCCTGGTGGTTAACTACGATATCCCGATGGATTCTGAGTCTTACGTTCACCGTATCGGTCGTACCGGTCGTGCGGGCCGTGCTGGCCGTGCGCTGCTGTTCGTTGAGAACCGTGAGCGTCGTCTGCTGCGTAACATTGAACGCACCATGAAGCTGACCATTCCGGAAGTTGAACTGCCGAACGCAGAACTGCTGGGCAAACGTCGTCTGGAAAAATTCGCCGCTAAAGTACAGCAGCAGCTGGAAAGCAGCGATCTGGATCAATACCGTGCACTGCTGAGCAAAATTCAGCCGACGGCAGAAGGTGAAGAGCTGGATCTCGAAACTCTGGCCGCCGCACTGCTGAAAATGGCACAGGGTGAACGTACTCTGATTGTTCCGCCAGATGCGCCGATGCGTCCGAAACGTGAATTCCGTGACCGTGATGATCGTGGTCCGCGCGATCGTAACGACCGTGGCCCGCGTGGTGACCGTGAAGATCGTCCGCGTCGTGAACGTCGTGATGTTGGCGATATGCAGCTGTACCGCATTGAAGTGGGCCGCGATGATGGTGTTGAAGTTCGTCATATCGTTGGCGCGATTGCTAACGAAGGTGACATCAGCAGCCGTTACATTGGTAACATCAAGCTGTTTGCTTCTCACTCCACCATCGAACTGCCGAAAGGTATGCCGGGTGAAGTGCTGCAACACTTTACGCGCACTCGCATTCTCAACAAGCCGATGAACATGCAGTTACTGGGCGATGCACAGCCGCATACTGGCGGTGAGCGTCGTGGCGGTGGTCGTGGTTTCGGTGGCGAACGTCGTGAAGGCGGTCGTAACTTCAGCGGTGAACGCCGTGAAGGTGGTCGTGGTGATGGTCGTCGTTTTAGCGGCGAACGTCGTGAAGGCCGCGCTCCGCGTCGTGATGACTCTACCGGTCGTCGTCGTTTCGGTGGTGATGCGTAATCTTCGCTAAACAGCGAACACAATCTGTAAAATAATATATACAGCCCCGATTTTTACCATCGGGGCTTTTTTTCTGTCTTTTGTACTCGTGTACTGGTACAGTGCAGTGCATAACAACGCAGTCGCACTATTTTTCACTGGAGAGAAGCCCTCATGGCAACACTAACCACCACCCAAACGTCACCGTCGCTGCTTGGCGGCGTGGTGATCATCGGCGGCACCATTATTGGCGCAGGGATGTTTTCTCTGCCTGTGGTCATGTCCGGGGCGTGGTTCTTCTGGTCAATGGCGGCGCTGATCTTTACCTGGTTCTGTATGCTGCATTCCGGCTTGATGATTCTGGAAGCTAACCTGAATTATCGAATCGGTTCTAGCTTTGACACCATCACCAAAGATTTGCTGGGCAAAGGCTGGAACGTAGTCAACGGCATTTCCATTGCCTTTGTGCTCTATATCCTGACTTACGCCTATATTTCTGCCAGCGGTTCGATTCTGCATCACACCTTCGCGGAGATGTCGCTGAACGTCCCTGCACGGGCAGCTGGATTTGGTTTTGCACTGCTGGTAGCGTTCGTGGTGTGGTTGAGTACGAAAGCTGTCAGCCGGATGACAGCAATTGTGCTGGGGGCGAAAGTCATTACTTTCTTCCTCACCTTCGGCAGCCTGCTGGGGCATGTACAGCCTGCGACATTGTTCAACGTCGTCGAAAGCAATGCGTCTTATGCGCCGTATCTGCTGATGACACTGCCATTCTGTCTGGCATCGTTTGGTTATCACGGTAACGTGCCGAGCCTGATGAAGTATTACGGCAAAGATCCGAAAACCATCGTGAAATGCCTGGTGTACGGTACGCTGATGGCGCTGGCGCTGTATACCATCTGGTTGCTGGCGACGATGGGCAACATCCCTCGTCCGGAGTTTATCGGCATCGCCGAGAAGGGCGGTAATATTGATGTGCTGGTACAGGCGTTAAGCGGCGTGCTGAACAGCCGTAGCCTGGATCTGCTGCTGGTCGTCTTCTCAAACTTTGCGGTAGCGAGTTCGTTCCTCGGCGTAACGCTGGGTTTGTTTGACTATCTGGCAGATCTGTTTGGTTTCGATGACTCGGCTATGGGCCGCTTGAAAACAGCGTTGCTGACCTTTGCCCCGCCTGTTGTTGGGGGACTTCTGTTCCCGAACGGATTCCTGTACGCCATTGGCTATGCTGGCTTAGCAGCTACTATCTGGGCGGCAATTGTACCGGCGCTGTTGGCCCGCGCATCGCGTAAACGCTTTGGCAGCCCGAAATTCCGCGTCTGGGGCGGCAAGCCGATGATTGCGCTGATTCTGGTATTTGGCGTCGGCAACGCACTGGTGCATATTTTATCGAGCTTTAATTTGCTGCCGGTGTATCAGTAATCAGCGGTGCCTTATCCGACATTTCTGCTGCCTACACAATGCTTGATGCGCTTCGCTTATCAGTCCTACGTAGGACAGCGTTGCCAGCTCGGATAAGGCTTCCCGCGTTAAGACACACTATCCCAACAACTCTTCCTTAACATCCATCGCCAGTTCAAACGAATGCAGGCGCGCCTGGTGGTCGAAAATCTGCCCGTTAACCATAATCTCATCGGCGTCGGTTTCGCGCAGGATCGACTGCAAGCCATGACGCACTTTCGCTTTATCACCCACCAGCGACATACTCAGCGCCTGCTGCACGCCATACTGCTCGGACGGTGACCAGAACTGATCCATATTTTGAATCGGCGGCGGTAGTTGCCCGGTTTCGCCACGGCGCAGCTTCACAAAGGCTTGCTGCATTGAGGTAAAGAGAAATTCAGCGTCGCGGTTGCTGTCGGCGGCGATAATATTGATGCACACCATCGCATACGGTTTTTCCAGCCGTGCCGACGGTTTGAAGTTGCTGCGATAAAGATGCAGCGCCTGGAACAACATATCCGGCGCGAAGTGTGAGGCAAACGCAAACGGCAGACCAAGCTGCGCCGCCAGTTGCGCGCTGTAAAGGCTGGAGCCTAACAACCACACGGGGATTTTCTCGCCATAGCCCGGTACCGGGCGCACATGCGGATTGGGATCGCGGGCGTCAAACCAGTCCACCAGCTCCGCGACATCGCGGGGGAAATTATCAATATCGCCGCTCATATGACGACGTAGAGCCATCATGGTTCGCTGGTCACTACCCGGAGCACGACCCAGCCCCAAATCGATTCGCCCCGGATAGAGCGTATTAAGCGTGCCGAACTGTTCGGCGATCACCAATGGTGAGTGATTAGGCAACATCACGCCGCCAGACCCCAGATGCAGCGTAGTGGTATTCGCCGCCAGATAGCCAATCAATACTGATGTTGCAGCACTGGCAATACCGGTCATATTGTGGTGTTCAGCCAGCCAGTAGCGATGATAGCCGCGCTTTTCAGCCAGACGGGCGAGGTCGAGAGAGTGGGAGAACGCTTCTCGCGCTGAAGAACCTTCGGGAATAGGGGCCAGATCGAGTAGCGAAAACGGAATGGTTTTATCAGTCATAACAGCTCACTTTGTTACCGATTAATCTTTAATACTGCATTAAAGAGTAGTTAAAGTTGTTAACAAAGTGAGCTATATACTTACGCTTGCAGCTCCAGCCCGGCCAGCCGCCGCCAGTAGCCGTTACAATCGCTGTTTGCCGTCAACGGCAGTGGTGCCGCGCCATTTTCATTAGCGCGGAAGGCGTCGAGCATCGCGAAAGTGTCAGTACCCTGCGGTGACAGGCGGACCACATCGACCAGCCCCTGCATGGATGTCAGCTCGTTACCGAGGTTGTAAACGTAGCCGCTCATGGTCTGAATGCCATTGAGTACAAACACTTGTTGGTTTTCCTGCGATAGCACGTTGCGCCCGTTCGGATACTTAATGCAGCAGGTTTCACACTCATCTTTCGGGCGGTCTTCCGAACGCGCGGTAAAGCAGCGGGCGGAGTAGGCCAGCGGCAGATGACCGTAGCTCAGGACTTCCACTTCAAACTGGTTGCGAATGCCCAGCTCATCGCACTGATTAAGCAGATTCACCAGCCAGTCGCGGGATAGCTCCACCGGCATACACCAGCGCATCATGCCCTGTTTGAGCAATATTTTCAGTGTCACCGCGTTGTAGCAGTTCAGCGCGTGCCCGGCGACGAACGGCAGTTTGCGTTCAGCGCACATATTCACCACGCCGAGATCGCTGGCTTCAATCAGAAACTCACCGTTCTCAACATAGCGTTTCAGTTCGCCCAGTTCGGAGGATGCCTGCACCAGCGCCAGCGTGGAGAGCACAATCTGCTTACCACTTCCGGCGAGCGATTTTGCCATCTCCAGCCAGTCGCCAACTTTGGTTGCCCGGCGCTTGCTACAGACCGCTTCACCAAGATAAATCACGTCGGCGCTGCTGGTGGCGGCCTGCTGATAAAATTCTTCCAGCGTCTCTTTTGGCCAGTACCACAGCACTGGCCCTAAGGAATATTTCATTGCTCTTCTCACTGCCATTTACGGTGATACGCGCCAAGGGTGGTCTGCGTGCCTTCGGACATCGACCCGAGCGTCTCCATCCACGCGCTTTGCGGTATGAAGTTTTGCGGATCGGCCTTACAACGGTCGATAGCCTGACGCCAGACTTTTGCCACCTGGCTGACATACGCCGGGCTACGCTGGCGGCCTTCAATTTTCACCGAAGCGATATTCGCCGCCATTAACTCCGGCAGCAGTTCCAGGGTATTGAGACTGGTGGGTTCTTCCAGCGCGTGATAGCGCTCGCCGTCCACCAGATAACGCCCTTTACACAGCGTCGGATAACCTGCGTTTTCGCCGTCCTGATAACGGTCGATCAGCACTTCGTTCAGGCGGGATTCCAGCCCCTGCGGCGTTTGCTGCCAGCGCACGAAACGGGCCGGAGAACACGCACCCACAGTGTTGGGCGACTCACCCGTCAGATACGACGACAGATAGCAACGGCCTTCCGACATAATGCACAGGCTGCCGAAAGCGAATACTTCCAGTGGTACAGGCGTGACCCGCGCCAGTTGTTTCACCTGATGAATCGACAACACGCGCGGCAGCACCACGCGTGCAACGTCAAAATGGCGATGATAAAAGTTAATCGCCTCTTCATTGGTCGCCGAAGCCTGCACCGATACGTGACGTTCAATATGCGGGTAACGCTCGGCGGCGTACTCCAGCATGGCGAGGTCGGCGAGGATCAGCGCGTCGGCACCCAGCTGCGCCGCCATATCCACGGCGCGCTGCCAGCGGGCGTAACCGTCCGGATGCGCAAAAGTGTTAATCGCGATGTGAAGTTTGCGGCGATGTTGATGGACAAAACTCACCGCTTCCTGCAATTTTTTCTCGGTAAAGTTAAGGCCGGCGAAGTGACGGGCATTAGTATCATCTTTTAGCCCGATATAAACAGCATCTGCGCCGTTTTCGATGGCCGCCTTAAGCGCCGGGAGATTTCCGGCAGGGCAGAGCAGCTCCATAATTTTTCCTGAAGGTTGCGCTATCAAAGCGCAAAAATGTTAACGAACTGGGATTTTAGTTAACCTTGCTGCGACAATTTTTGATTTAAGGCAGTTAAAGTTGTATTGGTGGTAGCAGCAATTTCATATGGAATTGTTGATTTATACCGCTATGTTATTTTTCTGATATGGCAAAATAGGATGATTGTTGAAACAGGGAGTAAAACTCGTGTTGGATAAACTGCGTTCCCGTATTGTGCATTTGGGGCCATCTCTGTTGAGTGTACCGGTAAAACTGACGCCATTTGCGCTAAAACGCCAGGTTCTTGAGCAGGTCTTAAGCTGGCAATTCCGTCAGGCGCTGGATGATGGCGAGCTGGAGTTTCTTGAAGGCCGCTGGTTAAGTATTCATGTGCGTGATATTGACCTGCAATGGTTTACCTCGGTGGTGAATGGCAAACTGGTCGTTAGCCAGAACGCGCAAGCTGATGTGAGTTTTAGTGCCGACGCCAGCGATCTGCTGATGATTGCGGCGCGTAAACAAGATCCGGATACGCTCTTCTTCCAGCGTCGGCTGGCGATTGAAGGCGATACGGAGCTGGGGCTGTATGTGAAAAACCTGATGGACGCCATTGAACTGGAGCAAATGCCGAAAGCCTTACGCATGATGCTGCTGCAACTGGCGGATTTTGTTGAGGCGGGAATGAAAACCGCGCCTGAAACCAAACAGACATCGGTAGGTGAACCATGCTAATTCGAGTAGAAATTCCCATTGATGCGCCGGGTATTGATGCCCTGCTGCGTCGTTCATTCGAAAGTGATGCGGAAGCGAAGCTGGTTCACGATCTGCGTGAAGATGGCTTTCTGACGCTGGGGCTGGTGGCGACAGATGACGAAGGTCAGGTCATTGGCTATGTGGCATTTAGTCCGGTTGATGTGCAGGGCGAAGACCTGCAATGGGTCGGCATGGCACCGTTGGCGGTTGATGAAAAATACCGTGGACAGGGGCTGGCACGCCAACTGGTCTATGAAGGACTCGATTCGCTTAATGAGTTCGGCTATGCCGCAGTGGTGACGCTGGGCGATCCGGCGCTGTACAGTCGTTTCGGCTTTGAGCTGGCGGCGCATCACGATCTGCGTTGCCGCTGGCCGGGCACTGAAAGCGCCTTCCAGGTACATCGTTTAGCGGATGACGCGCTGAACGGCGTAACCGGTCTGGTTGAGTATCACGAGCACTTCAATCGCTTTTAATCTCCGGGGTTTGCAGGCTGCTCAACAGCTCTGCAAACCCTGCGCCTTCCGCTACCAGACGCTCTTTTTGCCGTTTGGTCAGTTTCTTAACGCGATATTCCGCCCGTAGTGCCAGTGAACGATCGCCCACTGGCGCGGAAAACGCCAGCGTTAGTTCTCCTTTCCCGCGCAGTGCTTTCGCCCCTTTGCCGCTTTGGTGCTGCTGATAGCGGCGTTCGACATCTGTGGTGATCCCGGTATAAAGCTTATTGTCGGCGGTACGGATCAAGTAAAGAAACCAGGGTGTCATCGTCTGCGTCGCATGTTAAGGTCAGGCCACAGTATAAAAGAGAACAGCTATGGAAACACTCACCGCCATCAGCCGTTGGCTGGCAAAACAACATGTTGTCACCTGGTGTGTGCAGCAGGAAGGGGAACTCTGGTGCGCTAATGCCTTTTATCTTTTTGATGCGCAGAAAGTCGCCTTCTACATTTTGACGGAAGAAAAAACGCGCCACGCGCAGATGAGTGGGCCGCAGGCGGCAGTTGCCGGAACGGTAAACGGTCAGCCGAAAACGGTAGCGTTAATTCGCGGCATGCAATTTAAAGGCGAGATCCGCAGGCTTGAAGGTGAGGAAAGCGACCTCGCACGCCAGGCGTACAATCGTCGCTTTCCGGTTGCCAGAATGCTGTCGGCCCCGGTGTGGGAAATCCGGCTTGATGAAATCAAATTCACCGACAACACGCTGGGCTTTGGTAAAAAAATGATCTGGCTACGTAACTCAGGAACCGAGCAGGCGTAATGCCTCGCGGTTAAACGCTGGCAGATCGTCCGGTGTGCGGCTGGTAACCAGCTGATCTTTATCGACCACCACTTCCTGATCGTAAAATTCCGCGCCCGCGTTTTTAACATCAATAATGATTGGTTTAACGGCGGTCAGCTTACGACCACGGATCACATCGGCGCTGATCAGCAACTGGGGACCGTGACAGATGGCGAAAACAGGTTTGCCACTGTTCACAAAATCGCGGGTGAAGGTGACAAAACGGTTGTCGCCACGCAGATAATCTGGTGAATGACCGCCCGGTAGCAGCAGGGCATCGAACTCTGCGGGCGTCACTTCATCGATGGATTTATCGATGGCCACGCTGGCTTCTCCTTTTTTGCCTTTCACCGTTTTACCCGCTTGTTTTTCAATGGTAATCACTTCGTGTCCGGCTTTACGGAACTCGTCTGCGGGTGAAGTAAATTCTGAATCCTCAAATTCATCAGTGATTAAAACGGCAATTTTCTTACTCATGCTTCCTCCGCGATGTTGCATTGGATGAGGCGAATTTCCCACAATCGGGGATAATTACCTCATGGTCTATTAAGCCTGGTGCATGAGCCGTGGAGCGCAAGGCAGACAATTCTGTAAAGGAGCGAAGATGAGTCAGGTACTGATTACAGGCGCAACGGGGCTGGTGGGCGGTCACCTGCTGCGGATGTTGATTAACGAACCGAAAGTTAACGCCATAGCCGCGCCGACGCGACGTCCGTTGGGCGATATGCCCGGGGTGTTTAATCCCCATGATCCGCAACTGACTGACGCGCTGGCGCAGGTCACCGATCCCATCGACATTGTGTTTTGTTGTCTCGGCACCACGCGGCGAGAAGCGGGGAGTAAAGAGGCGTTTATTCATGCCGATTACACGCTGGTGGTGGATACCGCATTAACCGGGCGGCGGCTCGGTGCGCAGCATATGCTGGTGGTCAGTGCTATGGGTGCTAATGCCCACTCGCCGTTTTTCTATAACCGCGTCAAAGGGGAGATGGAAGAAGCATTAATCGCCCAGAACTGGCCGAAATTGACCATTGCTCGCCCGTCGATG
Organism: Escherichia sp. WS547; assembly: GCF_046486065.1. Lineage (NCBI taxonomy): Bacteria > Pseudomonadati > Pseudomonadota > Gammaproteobacteria > Enterobacterales > Enterobacteriaceae > Escherichia > Escherichia sp. WS547. The sequence goes on from NZ_JBJQMA010000003.1 coordinate 118,081, forward strand.
TTACTGGGCGATCGTAGCAAACAGCGGATGAACGAAACGCTTTTTGCGCCTCTATTCCGTTTGTTACCCGGTAACTGGAAATCCATTGATGCGAGAGACGTGGCGCGGGTCATGCTGGCAGAGGCGATGCGGCCTGAGCATGAAGGTGTGACGATTTTAAGCTCTTCAGAATTACGCAAAAGAGCTGAATAATTATTCCCAAGAATTGATAGCGAGCGTAATATTCACGCGCTCAATTATCATATCTTATTCCTGGGGAATGCTATGACTGGTCAGTCTTCATCTCAGGCGGCAACGCCCATTCAGTGGTGGAAACCCGCGCTTTTCTTTCTCGTTGTCATTGCTGGTCTCTGGTATGTGAAATGGCAACCTTACTACGGCAAAGCGTTTACTGCTGCCGAAACCCACAGTATCGGTAAATCTATCCTTGCGCAGGCGGATGCTAATCCGTGGCAGGCGGCGTTGGATTACGCGATGATCTATTTCCTCGCGGTATGGAAAGCGGCGGTGCTGGGGGTGATCCTCGGTTCGTTGATTCAGGTGCTGATCCCGCGTGACTGGTTGCTGCGTACGCTTGGGCAATCGCGCTTTCGCGGCACGCTGCTGGGAACGCTGTTTTCGCTGCCGGGTATGATGTGTACCTGCTGTGCGGCTCCGGTCGCGGCGGGAATGCGTCGCCAACAGGTATCGATGGGCGGTGCGCTGGCATTCTGGATGGGGAATCCGTTGTTAAACCCGGCGACGCTGGTGTTTATGGGGTTTGTCCTCGGCTGGGGGTTTGCGGCGATTCGTCTGGTGGCGGGGCTGGTGATGGTGTTGCTGATTGCGACGCTGGTGCAAAAATGGGTGCGTGAAACACCGCAAACGCAGGCACCGGTCGAAATTGACATACCGGAAGCGCAGGGCGGATTTTTTAGCCGCTGGGGCAGGGCGCTATGGACGCTTTTCTGGAGTACGATCCCGGTTTACATCCTTGCAGTACTGGTGTTGGGTGCCGCTCGCGTCTGGTTATTCCCCCATGCTGATGGTGCTGTCGATAACAGCCTGATGTGGGTGATTGCGATGGCGGTAGCGGGATGCTTGTTTGTCATTCCCACGGCAGCAGAAATTCCAATTGTACAAACGATGATGCTGGCAGGCATGGGAATCGCTCCGGCGCTGGCATTGTTGATGACGCTCCCGGCGGTGAGTTTGCCGTCACTGATTATGTTGCGTAAAGCGTTCCCGGCGAAAGCCTTATGGCTGACGGGGGCGATGGTGGCAGTGTCAGGTGTGATTGTCGGCGGGCTGGCGCTGTTGGTTTGATTTGAGGGAAAACATGTCGGATGCGGCGTAAACGCGTTATTCGACCTACAGTTTGCATCGTTGTAGGCCTGATAAGACGCGGCAAGCGTCGCATCAGGCATTACAAGGGCTGCTATTTAATAAACGTAAACGCTGTGGTTACCCGCTTCACGCCGCTTACCCGGCTGGCAATATCTGCCGCCGCTTTCGCTTCACGTTCAGTCACCAGCCCCATCAGGAACACTTCACCGTTTTCGGTGGTCACTTTCACGTTGGACGATTTCACCAGGTCGCTGGTTAAGAGCTGCGAACGCACTTTGGTGGTGATCCACGTATCGTTAGACGCTTCGCCCAGACCAATCGGCTGGCCCTGACGAATCTCGTTATACACTTCGTTGGCACCGTCTACGCCCATAGCAATCTGTTTGGCGCGAGCCGAAAGTTCAGCGTTTGGTGACTGCCCAACCAGCAGCACTTTGCCCTGATAGGCCGTTACATTAATGCGCGCTTCTTTCTTAATCTGTTCGTCTTTCGACAATGCGCTGTTTACGCGCACTTCCAGGGTACCATCGTCCACCTGGGTGCCGACACTGCGTGGGTCAGTTGCGGCTTTGGTACCTACAGCAGCGGTACCCACTACGGCAGCGGCAACACAACCTTGCAACAGCAGCGCGGAAAGAAGGACTGCGATTGGCGATAATGCCTTCATGTATTCTCCTTAAACATCCTGGTGAGGGAAAAGCGTGTTATCGATCAGATCGCACAGGCAATTTACCGTCAGCATATGCATTTCCTGAATGCGAGCACTACGATGCGAAGGAATGCGGATCTCCACATCCTGTGGCCCTAACAAACCTGCAAGTTCACCGCCGTCATAGCCGGTTAATGCCACAATGGTCATATCACGCGTAACGGCAGCTTCTACCGCTTTTACAATATCGCGGCTGTTGCCACGGGTGGAAATGGCTAACAATACATCTCCCGCATGACCCAGCGCCCGCACCTGTTTTGCATACACTTCATCATGTAAGCGATCGTTGGCAATCGCCGTTAAGACAACATTATCAGTATTTAGTGCAATGGCAGGTAAGCTGGGCCGCTCCGTTTCGAAACGGTTGATCATGCTGGCAGCAAAATGCTGTGCATTGGCAGCGGAAGTTCCATTACCACAACAGAGGATTTTGTTGCCATTGAGCAGAGACTGAACCAGCGTCATGGCTGCACGCGAGATGGCATCCGGAAGCGCCTCTGCCGCCGCAATTTGAGTTTGAATGCTTTCAGTGAAGCAAGCTTTAATTCTTTCTTGCACGCTAATCCTTAAACCTTAATTATGAGTGGTCATTAAAGGCATCCTTAATCCACTCAACCTCATTCCCGGTGAAGGCTACCACATCGAACCGGCAATCCACAGTATCAAAACTCCCATTATGACGCGCGAGCCACAAGCGGGCAGTCTGTAATAATTTGTGTTGTTTGCTGCGGGTCACACTGGCTGCCGCGCCGCCATAAAGCGCAGAGCGGCGGTAACGCACCTCGACAAAAACGGTGGTCCGGCCTTCACGCATTATCAGATCGATCTCGCCGCCACGCTCGTTCACGTTAGCGGCGATAAACCGCAGTCCTTTGCCTTCCAGCCAGCGACGCGCTTGTGCTTCCCACGCATCGCCGGTCTGTTTGGTGGTTAACTGGCGGGGACTACTTGACCTTGTTGGTACTGTAGCCATGATAACTTCCTGTTAATCACGCAATCCGGGTTAGCCGTCAGACTTCCGGTATTACCGTTGATTTCAAAACCCTGAACCTGGCGCATTTGTGAGAAATGATTTGCCAACGACCAGGCATCGACGCCCATCGCATACATGCGAGCCAGCGAATAATCGTTGTTCACCGCGCTGAGCGCCTGCTGCATTAACGGCAGATTACCGCCTGCCAGCATCGGGATTTCGCTGTACTGCAAGCCTTCCATCTCCAGACGGAAATCCGGGCCTGCGGTGCCTTGTGCGCTGCGGGAACTGGCGTACAGCGTTGCACCGCTCTGGCTACCGTTACGCATGGCGATCATCGGTTTGATAAAAGCGATTTCACCCGGCGTTGCCACAATGTACACCGCATCGACACGACCGCCATTATTGGTGAACTGGTCATCGGTTGGCGTGGTTTGCAGCGTTGGATTGTTGGTCGTCATGCCGGAGTCGGTTGTCGCTCTGGGAGTAATCGGGCTACCCGTTAAAGCAATACCAGAACCGCCGTTAACACCCGCGCGTAATTCGCTGGTGGAACCAAATTTTTGTTGCAGAACGGTGCCGCCACCCAGTTTCTGCCACTCTTGCGCAAACGCATTGGCTACGCGATCGCCCAATGAACTGCGTGGGATCAGCACCAGCGGCGCTTGTTTACCCTGGTCACGAATATGACGCGCTGCATCGCGCGCTTCGTCTTCCGGTGAAAGCGCGAAGTAACAAATATTGACGCGGTTTTCGATGTTCTCCGGCTGGTTCAGTGCCAGCACGTTCAGCGGGGTGTTGCTCTTCAGCAACTCTTCAACGTTATTTTTCAGCAACGGACCGACCACAATACTCGCGCCATCCTGTTGAACCTGGCTTAAGATCTGGCTAAGTGGTTGTGATGATGTATCGTAGATTTTCAGCTCTGCGGATGGATTCGCGGGTGCGCTTACCGCTGCGGTGGTTGCCGCCGGGGCGCTTACAGGCACCGGCTGGGCCGCAGGTTGTTCACCGGTCAGATCGCTAACCGAGGCTTGTGCCGGGCTGGCAACGCCATCCACGGTTTGCGGCTGAGGTTGTTCTGCTACGTCTGCGGCAGGTGCGGCAGCTACCTGAGCCGCCACTGGCTGAGTGCCGATATTTTTCGCCGCTTCAAAGCCTTGCTGAATAGTGCGACCAAATACCGCTGCCTGGCCATTCAGCGGCAACAGCAGGGCGATTTTGTTGGTCGAGGCTGGTTTAAACGCTTTTACGTTAACCAACTGCGTTGGCAGAATTTTCGCGCCCGGGTTGTTCGGATAACGTTTCTGCCAGTCGGCGATCCCGGCTTTCATCATGTCGGGATCGTTACGGTTATCAAACCAGACGCGCTGCAGATCCAGCCAGCCTTGCAGAATATTTTCGTCGGCGTTGATCACCAGCGTATTCGCCTGTTCCTGAGTCATGGAGGAGAGCGTCTGCCAGGTGGCGTCAATATTCTGCTGTTTTTCTTTCGCGCCGAGCAGCGGTTCCTGAGCAATTAACGCGCGCAGTAAATCAATGGAAGGACGCCCCTGGCTGGCATCGATTTTTGCCTGCCAGTAACGCGCTTGCTGGTTTTGTTCTAAATCTGCAGGTGTGATTTTCGCCAGCAAGTTTTGCGCGCCAGCAAAATCTTTCTGCGCCAGTTTAATCTCTGCCGCCAGCAGTGTTTTCTCGCGACGCTGAGAATCGTTCAGTTCTTGCGGTAGTTGGTTAAACAACTCAACCGCCTGCCCGGTTTTGTCTTCTTTCACCAGTGCACGAATGGCGAGTAATTGCCAGTTGATCCTGGTATCATCAGAACTTTGCTGCATCTGTTGCAGGTAAAAGGCAGAATCAGCCTGCGCCGTGCCCTGCATATAAGCAGTGGACTGATCGGGAGTATGGGTGCCACAACCGGCGAAAATCAGGGCTGCCAGAACAACAGGCAGACAACGCGCGGCTTTCAAACGAGAAAATGTTGAGGGTACCATAATGTATCCAGTGATATTTTTTTTACGCAATGCTCAATATTAAATCGGCAATACGGACGACACAATGAAACAACACCAATCGGCGGATAATTCTCAGGGCCAGCTTTACATTGTACCGACGCCAATCGGCAATCTGGCGGATATCACCCAGCGTGCGTTGGAGGTATTACAGGCCGTTGATCTGATTGCCGCCGAGGATACGCGTCACACCGGTTTATTGCTGCAACATTTTGGGATTAATGCTCGGTTGTTTGCGCTGCACGACCATAACGAACAACAAAAAGCCGAAACGCTGCTGGCGAAGCTGCAAGAGGGGCAAAACATTGCGCTGGTTTCCGATGCCGGAACGCCGCTAATTAACGATCCTGGCTACCATCTGGTGCGTACCTGCCGTGAAGCGGGGATTCGCGTGGTGCCGCTACCCGGGCCGTGTGCTGCTATCACTGCGTTAAGCGCCGCGGGTTTACCATCCGATCGTTTTTGTTATGAAGGCTTTTTACCTGCCAAATCAAAAGGCCGCCGTGATGCGCTAAAAGCCATTGAAGCGGAGCCGCGCACGCTGATTTTTTATGAATCTACCCACCGTCTGTTAGATAGCCTGGAAGATATCGTTGCGGTATTAGGCGAATCCCGCTACGTCGTTCTGGCGCGTGAGCTGACCAAAACCTGGGAAACCATTCACGGCGCGCCCGTTGGCGAGCTGCTGGCGTGGGTCAAAGAAGATGAAAACCGTCGCAAAGGCGAAATGGTGCTGATTGTCGAAGGCCATAAAGCGCAGGAAGATGACCTGCCTGCTGATGCCCTGCGCACGCTGGCGCTGCTACAGGCAGAACTGCCGCTGAAAAAAGCGGCGGCGCTGGCAGCAGAAATTCACGGCGTGAAGAAAAATGCGCTGTATAAGTATGCACTGGAGCAGCAGGGAGAGTGATTACAGGCGTCGCAGCAGGAATAGCGTTGCAACGCCTGTAGCAGGCGAGTTAACGACGACACATCTCATCAATCATGCATGTGAAATAGTTATGCAGCCATAAAAATGAAGCCGGGATAGCGGTAGAGACTTTAGCCGTGAGAAAACGTTCTGTCGCATCCTGCTTTCCTTCGCCAGTCACCAGTAACAAAACTTCGCGGGCATTGAGAATATCCTTCAGGCCTAAGGTGATCCCACGAGTCACGGGACGGCCCGCGGTTTTTAACATCTCATGTTGCTGTGTTCTGGCATCAAGTTGACTGATATGGCAGGCCGGTTGCAGGCTTTCTCCCGGTTCGTTCAGCCCAAGATGACCGTTTTTCCCCAACCCGAGAACGCATAAATCCAGACCGCCTTTGCGCGCAATCAGGTGCGTTACCCGTTCGCACTCTGTCTCATTTATCTCTTCGGAGCGAAAGCTGATGAGCTGGTCTTCACGCAGCCCCAGCGGCTGCACGATATGCTGTTGCAGGAAAGTTTCGCAGGTACCAGGCATAGTTAATGGCAGATCCACCCATTCGTCGAGCTTCACGAAGGTGAGCTGGCTGACATCAACCTGCTGCTGGTGGATTTTTTCTACCAGATAATGATACGTCAGTAATGGCGTGGCTCCGGTCGCCAGGCAAATCACGGCATCCGGTTTGCTACGGATCACGGCCAATAAATATTCGCTGGCACGTTCACTTAACGCCATATAGTTTTCAACTTGCTGAAGGGTTTGCACAGGATGAAATTCCTTAAGTAAAGAGGCACCACCAGACGCAGTGCCTCGTTCCATTTACAAAATGCCGAATGCGGAACAAACAATAGAGAGCACAAAAGTCACGCCGATTAACAGCACCGGATGCGCTTTTTTCACCCGCAGAAAGTAATACATCAGCAGGGTGTAGGCCATCGGTAAAATGTTCGGGAAGACTTTATCGAAGAAATCCTGTTGCAGCGCGACGCTGTGGGTACTGTCGATGGCAAACGATGTCACCACGTTAATATGCACATACGAAGCGATCAGCCCGCCGATTACCGTGATCCCGAGGATGGTTGCCGAGCGAGCAATCATCTGCGAGTTCTCTCGCACTTTATCGATCGCCTTCACGCCGACTGAATAACCGACGTGGGTCCAGCCGACGCGCAGGAAAAAGATAAGCAGGTAAACGGCGAAAAATAGAATCGGCCCCAGCAAGTTTCCCTGGCTGGCAAATGATGAGCAAATTCCCGCCATAATCGGCAATAAGGTAAACCAGAAAATCGCATCGCCAATCCCGGCGATTGGGCCAAACAGTGCTACTTTGAGGCCTTTAATGGTGTCGCGGTTTTCTCCTTTTTCTTCCATCGAAATTAATAACCCCATCAGGAATCCGACCAGATTCGGGTGGGTATTAATAAATTCGAGGTTATCTTTCATCGCCGCGCTTAGGCCCGGTTTGTCGTCCTTATAAATCTTTTTCAGGATCGGCAACATCGCCCAGGTAAAACCGCCCGCCTGCATCCTTTCGTAATTAAAGCTCGCTTGCAGCAGTGACGAACGAAAGCCCAGACGGGTGATATCTTTTTTACTGATTTCAGATCCCATTGCTGTAGTCCTCTTCTTCATTTTTACTGGCAACGGGCTGCGGTTGCGCTTGCTGCCGGGATTTCGCATTGAAAAACTCATACACCGCAAAGCCTGCGCCCAGTACGGCAACCGGCAACAGGTTGCTGACCTGGATGTAGCAAACAAACAGGAAACCGGCGATCAGGTAAGGGATATATTGCGCTTTGAACATCACGCGCAGCAGCAAGCCAAAACCAACGGCAGGCAGAATACCGCCAGCCACTTCAAAGCCGTGGGTCAGCCAGGCGGGCATCGCTTTCACCAGCGCCTGCATCGCCCCCTGTGCCAGGTAAGTACAGAGGAAAGCAATCACCGCATACGCTGAAGCGACGATGAGCATCGTTGTCCAGTTAAGTCGGGAAAACGCTGCCGTATCCGCCTCTTTTGCGCATTTATCGGCTTTGGTCATAAATAATGAGAAAGCGGAATAGAAGAACAGAATGACGTACTGCATTAACAAACTAAACGGCAGGCCAAGACCAATTGCCGTTTTGGCATCAACGCCCGTAGACCATGCAATGACAGTGGTCATCAGACCCGCCATAATCGGGTTGGGCGGCTGAACACCACCTGCAGGGGTTAATCCGGCGAAAGCCAACTCTGTCAGACCACCGGTAATTAAGCCAGTCTGAATATCACCGAGAATAGCGCCAGTTAGGGTACAAACGATTATCGGGCGGAATAAAAATAAGGCTTCCAGCCAAAAATCAATCCCCAGAACGAAAACTAACGCCGCCAGGGATAATCCCTGAAGTAGGGTTATTTCATGCATTTTTATTACCTCAAACCAATATTAAGGCGATTTTAGATTTAGTCAGGGATTTGTTCTTTTTGATCGCCAGGGACGTCCTGAATGAAAACATTCACGCCACGTTGTTTAATAAAACGTAAGTCCGTGAGATCCTGGTCATCGACATAAACTTTACTGCTGATTTGCTTTTTCCCTTCCGAGAAATGCATATTGCCGACGTTGACATCTTTCAGGTCAATGCCACCTTCTACCAATTTACGTACCGTTTGTGGCGTGCGGCAAATCAGGAAGATCTTCTGATGCGGTGCAGCTTTGCCGATGACGTTAATGGTTTTTTCGATAGTAAAGAAACGAATGCCAAAGCCGTAGGTTTCTGCGGTAATACCCATTAATTTCTGTTGAATATCATCGTTAGCGACAACATCATCCACGACTACCAGCAGATTCGCACCGATGGTGGATGTCCAGGTCACGCCAACCTGACCGTGAACCAGACGGTTATCAATACGGGTTAAGAGAATATTTGGACTGCTCATTGTGTAATCCTCACCATAAAGTTGAATAATATAATCTTTTTAAATATATTATTGTTGCGGTATTGTACTGATGTATTTATTAAGGTTTAGTTATCTCCTTTACCATTAAGGCACTCCCCGATATTAATCGGGAAGTACATTGGGATAAATCATAAAAAACTAATGATTATGCTGAAATTCGATTCGCTGAACCACAGACATTAATTTTATTTCTGACAACTTCTTTCATCGCATCCATACCGACGCGCATATAATAACGAGGATCATTACCCTGCGGATTTTCCGCAAACCAGGCTTTAACCGCGCCAGCGAAGGCTATTTTTAATTCTGTGGCAACGTTCACTTTTGTGACGCCAAGTTCAATAGTGCGACGGACAAATTCATCCGGGACATCGCTGGCACCATGCAGCACCAGAGGAACATCCACCACTTCACGAATTTCCGCCAGCCGCTGGAAATCAATCTTCGGCGTTTTGCTGTATAAGCCGTGCGCCGTACCAATCGCTACCGCCAGGCTGTCGACGCCAGTCAGTTCGACAAAGCGTTTAGCTTCTTGTGGATCGGTCAGGAATGCACTTTCGGCGTCAACGCTCATGTCATCTTCAACACCGCCCAGGCGGCCCAGTTCTGCTTCCACGCTGCAATCCTGTGAGTGGCAGAAGTCGACAACCGATTTCACCAGCTTTACGTTCTCGGCAAACGGGAAGTGGCTGCCGTCGATCATCGCACTGCGCACGCCTGCGTGGACTTTACGGCGAATATCATCCAGCGATTCGTGGTGGTCGAGATGCAGCGCCAGTGGCATGTTGTAGGTTGTGGAATAGGCGCTACACAGGGCGTAGATCTCTTCCAGCGCGATATGTTTAAAGGTCCCCGGCGTTCCGGCGAGGATCACCGGCGATCGCATTTCACTGCACACTTCGAGGATCGCCTGGATCGTCTCGGCGTTATGAATGTTAAAGGCAGGCACCGCGTAGCCATTGGCCTGGGCGTCCTGTAACAGATATTTGGTGGAGATAATGCTCATAATGCGATCCTCTTATGCCTGCCACGGATGAATGATTACGCCTTGCACCACGCGGTTAACGGTGCCACTGGCTGATGGGGTATCCGGCGTATTGCCCATGTGCAGCGACTGCATCAGTGCAAACGTCTGGGCGTACATCAGGAAGCAAAATGCCTGCTCAACGTCGATAAAGTGACGTGACGGCGGCAGGATGATATGTGGACCGGCGGTAATAACGTCGTTGCTTTCCGCGGCGATAGCGATTACGCGCATTGCCTGGTTGTCACGACGAAGTTCAGCCAGCAGATCAAGATCATACTGGCGGGTGTAAGGGTGGCTGGAGACAAATACCACCACCAGCGTTTCGTTATCGACCAGCGATTTCGGGCCATGACGGAATCCGGTCGGGGAATCATAAAAGGCCGCCAGTTTACCCGCCGTCAGTTCCAGTACTTTCAGCGCCGACTCGCGTGCTGCGCCCTGTAAGCCACCGCTGCCGAGATAAACGATCCGTTTCCACGGTGCGTAACCAAACACACCTTCGCTGAAATCGCCCAGTGAGGTCAGGATCGCCTGGCAACGATCCGCCACGTCGCGGAAGCTCTGGCTGTTGATCGTCTCAGGTGCGAAAACCGCGAGGCAGCTGGCCATCATGGTGGTAATGCTGCTGGTCATCGCAAAGCCGCGATCGTGCGTTTCTGCGGGCATCAGCAGGGCAAACGCGTTGTCGCTGTTGATCGCGTTTTGGTAAAGAGCGCCCGCTTCGTTGCAGGTGATCGGCAGGTGATAGCACTCGGGTACAAATTGATTTGCCAGTTCCACGGCGGCGACGCTTTCCGGGCTGTTGCCGGATCGACCGAAGGAGATCAACAGCAGTGGATGAGCTGGATTCAGGTAGTCCATCGGATTGGTGACCAGATCGGTGGTCGGTACGGCGCTGAAGTTTTTATCGGTATGGCTGGCGAGCCACGGCGCGATGATGTCACCGATAAATGCCGAGGTTCCGGCTCCGGTCAGGATTACCCGCAGATTCTCTTTGCGCAGTAACGGTTCAAGGAAGTTATTGAGCGCGGAACGTAGCGCGTCGATGTTGGTGAGTGAACGGATCCATGCGCGAGGCTGATGGCGGATCTCTTCTTCAGTCCATGTACCGGTTGCGGCAGCAGCAGGGGTGTAATTTTCTGGCATAACTCAATCCTTAGTCTGATGAACTTGACGTCGGGCGTTGTCGCTTTCGCTTACCTTTCGTTTCATTTCATTTGGTGATGTCTTTCGTTGATTAAAATCTATAGAAAAGAAACTGAAAGTTCAATGGAGAAAAAAGAAATAAAACGAAATTTGTGATCGTTGAAAGAAAAGACAAGGGAAGATTAAAGAATTGCATGATGACGTTGCTATGTGCACCGATTGCCGGATGCGGCGTACCGTAGGTCGCATAAGACGCGTCAGCGTCGCATCCGACACCGCTGCACAGATCAAAAAGAAAGAAAAAGAAAGGCCTTACGGGGGAAGTGAAGGCCCAATAAAGGAGCAAACCATCAAAACGAAGCTAATTGACCCTGAATCCAGATTTGTTGCACATGCAGCCCGCTATCCAGCGCAACGACGCTGGCGCGTTTGCCCGGTTTAAGCGATCCCAGAACATCATCAACACCCAGCATACGCGCCGGATGCAGCGACGCCATATGGATGGCTTCCGCAGGCGTTACGTCCGTCAACTCGACCATATTGCGCACTGCCGCATCAACAGACAGCGTACTGCCCGCCAGTCCACCGGACGCGGTACGGACAACGCCACCGTGCATCTGCACTTCTTCGCCACATAACGTATAGCGACCATCCGGCATCCCGGCTGCCTGCATCGCGTCGGTGATCAGCACGATTCTCTCTTTCGCACAGCAACAACACAGCGACATCGCCGCCGGATGCACATGATGACCATCGGCTATCAGTTCCAGCCAGGCGCGCTTGTCCGTTAATCCCGCGCCAACCATTCCCGGTTCGCGGTGATGTAAACCTGTCATCCCGTTATAGCAATGCACCAGGCCGTCGGCACCAGCGTCAAACGCGGCACGGGTTTGTTGCCAGGTCGCCGCGCTATGCCCCAGCATCACCCGTACGTTTTGCTGTTTAAGATGGCGGATGGCCTGCAATGCCCCTTCTTTTTCCGGTGCCAGCGCTACCACGCGCAAGGTGTGCTGAGAAACGGCAATCAATTGATCCAGCTCGGCAATTTCCAGCTCGCGAAACAGCTCCGGCGGATGCGCGCCTTTATTCTGCGGCGTGAAGTACGGTCCTTCGAGATAACTCCCCAGCACTTGCGCACCAGGTCCGCCGCGTTGGCAACGTTGAGCAATACGTTTCAGCGTCGCATGAATGGTATTAAGCGGCGCGGTTACGGTGGTCGGTAACCAACTGCCGACACCTTCGCGTGCTTTGTGCATTGCCAGCTTGTCGAGCACATCCGGCGCGTCATCCATTACATCAACGCCCGCACCACCATGTACATGGGTGTCGATGTAAGCGGGGCAGAGCAGTTCCGCATCGCGTTCAGTCACGCCCACTGGAATCGGTTCGATTGCTGCGATTACACCGTCAGCAATACGCAACTGATGGTCATCGAGCCATCCCTCTTCAGTCAGCAGCCTTCTGGCGCGCAGAACGTGTGTCATATTCCTTCCTCGACCGGACATTCTTCATGGCAGCGGCCTAACTCGTCCACCAGACTGGTCAGCCCACGATGTCCACACTCCAGCGCCTGCACACGGAACTCTTCACCGCTTAACCCTTCGCGCTCCAGCACCATCTCCAGTAGCAGTTGCAAATTGGTGCCGGTGATCACTTCACAGCCCGGTTTTTGCATCGCCAGCGTTGAAGCTACGCGAAACGGCGTGCCGCCCAGCAAATCCGTCAGAAAAACAATGCCGTCTTCACAATCGAGTTGGGCGATGGCCTCTTCAAGCTGCGATGTAAGCAGCGCGGTGCTTGAGGTTTCGGGAAAATCGATGGCAATAAACTGCGATTGCTCGCCGAGGATTTGCTTCATTGCTTTTTCCATGCCGCTGGCAAATCCGCCATGCCCTGTCAAAATAATACTTAACATCTAATACCTCATTGTATTTAAAGGAAATGGCAGAATTTACCGACGATGCCGAGAACCACGGTAATCGCAATCAGGCGCAGCGGACTCCAGCCGCGGCGTACCAGCCAGAACATGGTCAGGGTGTAGACCAGCGGTAAGAAGGCTGGCATCAGTTTGTCGATAACATCAGCCTGTAACTTAACCACTGCGTCGCCCGCGGTGATTTCCAGCGTGGTGCTTAAACGAACATAGGTTGCCACCAGCGCGCCGATTACCGTCATCCCAACGATAGATGCCGCATGGCCGACTTTTTTGGTATTTGCTTTAATGAGTGGAATCGCCGCCACGCCCATGCGGTAAGCATAATGCGCCAGACCAAAACGCAGCCCCAGGTGCACCACGTTGAACAGCACAATAAAGACGACAGCGCCAAGAATAGAGCCTTGTAGCGCGAGGCTTGCGCCTATCCCGCCACAAATCGGCAGTAGCGTTAGCCAGAACATCGCATCGCCAATCCCGCCGAGCGGCGCACCGACGGCAATTTTGGTGCTCTGAATACTGTTAACGTCCTGCTTAGAACGCTCCATCGCAAGGATAATGCCGATAACAAACGTCACCAGAAACGGATGGGTATTGAAGAAACCCATATGCCCTTTCATGGCGCGCGCCAGGTCGCGTTTATTAGTGTGGATCTTTTTCAGAGCAGGCAGCAGACCGTACAACCAGCCAGAAGCCTGCATACGTTCGTAGTTAAAAGACGCTTGTAACAGCATGGAACGCCAGGCGACGCGGTTGATATCTTTTTTCGTCAGCTCCGCGCCAATGCTCTGATCTTCATACACGTTTTCATTGACGCCAGTCAGCAGTGTTTCTTCGTTTTCACTGACGTTCGGCAGGGTGGTTTGATTAGATGCCATCTTCAAATTCCTCTTTCTGTGCCGCAGGTTGAGTCGGTTCAGGAGATTTACGCAGCAGGTCGATCAGCGCCATCGCCAGCGCGGCGGCAGCAATAGCCAGCACAGGTAACTTGAGCCAGGCTGCGGCAACAAAGCCCAGGATGAAGTAGGGGATGTAGACGTTTTTCATCATGATTTTCAGCAGCACGGCAAAACCGATTGCTGGCATGATGCCGCCCGCGACGCCGAGGCCGTCGATTAATCGTTGCGGCAGGACATCAATGATGGTTTTGGCATGTTCTGCGCCGAAGTAGATAGGCAGGAAAGCGCAGAGAAAATAGAAAGTGCCGAGTGCCAGCAATGCCAGATAGTTCACGCGTTCAATGCCGCGTGTATCGGCGTTCTCCGCCATCCGGTCGCAGCGGGACATCACGCCAGACATCACCGAGAACAGGAAGGTAATCCCCATCTGTACTGCGACAGCGAAAGGTACGGCGACACCGACCGCGACATCGGGTTTCACGCCAGTAGTAATGGCAAACGCCGTGCCGACGATAGTACCGATAATCACGTTAGGCGGTTGTGCGCCTGCCAGCGGGGCCAGCCCCATCCACACCAGTTCCAGCGTACCGCCGGTTAAAATACCGGTATGCAGATCGCCAAGTACCAGCCCGACCAATGGGCCGAGGACCACCGGGCGGTGCATATGGGTTAAGCCGTTAAACATATCCAGGCCAGCGATAAAGGCGATAATGCCCAACGCGAATGCCTGCAACAGACTGATTTCCATGATGAATCCCTCAAAGTAATTTAAAGAGGTCCACAGCAGGCTCTGTCGGGACGCCCTGAACGAAGCATTCCACCCCAGCGGCTTTCAGGTCGTTAAATGCTGCGATATCGCCCGCATCCACAGAAACCGTTTTGGCGATTTGTTGCTTGCCATTGGCGTAGTGCATATTGCCAACGTTAATGCGATTCACCGGAACGCCACCTTTCACCAGCGTCAGGAAATCGGCAGGTGTTTTACAAACCAGCAGGATTTTCTGTCGATCGGCGGCGCGATGAATGTTGTCGATGACTTTTTGCAGCGTCCAGAAACGTACGGCGATCCCTTCTGCCAGTACCATTTCCATCAGGTTTTGTTGTACCGGATCTTCGGCAACCTCATCGTTGGCTACCAGCACCAGATTTGCCCCCGCAAATCCGACCCACTGAACGCCGACCTGACCGTGAATCAAGCGTTCATCAATCCGGCTTAAAACAATATTTGGCATAGCGTGTTCCTCTTTGTTTTGCTTATTGGCCTTCACAGGCTGTGTGGTACTGCGCCAGGATGTCCTGAATATGGTTGATAATGAGTTCCCGTGGCGTCGGTTGCAGCTTGCCGGAGCGAACTTTCACGTATTGCAGCGGCAGATACTGGCTGATGAGCGGTAGCGGAATTGGTGAATCCGCCAGATTACGAACCAGATGAGCGAAAGCGTCATCAATCTGGCTGTCCGGCCAGTAATAGCGCACGCGATCCGAGTAGCTATAACCACGCGCCAGGCGACGTGCGTTGCCGTCACCGTGGTAGTGGCTTTGCCAGTATTCCGGGCGGTCGAGCATCACGTTTTCCAGCACCTGACGCAGACCGGAACAGGCTTTCGCTGGTACCAGTTCTTCTTCAATCGCCGCCAGAGAGAACAGAGCTTCACGCAGGGCGAAGGTCAGCGCCGGGCCAACTTTCAGAATGGCAAAGTGGTCAATCACCAGCTGGCGCAGCGATTGCGGCGTTTGATAATCGGTAGAGTGCGCTTCGAAAATCAGCGTTTCGTAGTTTTCGACCATCTGGCTTAAGGCGCTCGCTTTGGCGGGCTGATAATCAATAACGTTGGTGTGATCGAATTCGACGCCGGGTTGAACCACCAGGGCAATGATGCGTGACCAGATGGCATTCAAACCTTGCTTTTCAAAGGCGTGACGATGGGCTTCCAGCGTGGCGCGGGCGGCATCCGGCGTGGTGACCGCCAGCTCGCTTAAGGTTTCATGCGCGCCGCCAGGTACCGGTACTTCGGTACCAATGACATACTCCAGATCGGCTTCGCCAAAGTGTTCAAGACAGGTTTCTTCCGCCACTTTCGCCAGACGTGCGGCGCGTTCAGCCACGATGTCATCAGTTAAGGGAATTGGATCGTCCTGACAGGACATGCTGCAATCAAGGTGAATTTTTTTGAATCCTGCCGCCACGTAGCTTTTAATCAAATCATCGGCATTGGCCATTGCCTGAGCGGCAGGCAGGCTTTGCCAGCGGTTTGGACCCAGATGGTCGCCACCCAGAATCAACGCATCCTGTGGGAAATTCAACGAGTCGGCGAGCTGACAAACAAAGCCGCGAAAATCGGCGGGCGTCATTCCGGTATAACCGCCGAACTGGTCTACCTGATTGGAGGTTGCTTCAATCGGTAACGGCGTTTGGTTTGCACTGGCGTAGCGGATTGCAGCTTCCAGCACCAGCGGATGTGCGGAACAAACGGCATAAATCCCATTTGTTTTGCCCTCTTTGTGCTGTCTCACCATTTCTGTCAGATGTTTCACTTTCCTCTCCAGTTCAGATTACTGCGATATTAATCTTTCGTTTTGTTTCAGTTGATACTGCGCCATGGTGAGATAAAAATAAAACGAAAGATAATAGTTTTCTGATCTGATTCACAAAAGAAACATAATGAAAGCCACTGAAACGAGAGTAGCTTGCGCCAATGGGTAAGGTGGGCTTGCATTTGCTTAATAGAAAGGCGTTAATAGGCAAAACGAAATGAAACGAAAGTTTTACGAAAGGACTTACTATGAGTAATACCGACGCTTCAGGTGAGAAGCGAATGACAGGCACCAGCGAGCGACGAGAACAGATCATTCAGCGTCTGCGACAGCAAGGGAGTGTGCAGGTTAACGATCTGTCGGCATTGTATGGCGTATCTACTGTGACGATCCGCAACGATCTGGCGTTTCTGGAAAAGCAGGGGATCGCTGTGCGTGCCTATGGCGGCGCGTTGATCTGCGATAGCACCACGCCGTCAGTCGAGCCATCAGTGGAAGATAAAAGCGCGCTGAACACCGCGATGAAACGCAGCGTTGCGAAAGCTGCCGTTGAGTTGATTCAGCCAGGTCATCGGGTGATCCTCGATTCCGGGACCACCACTTTTGAGATTGCTCGTCTGATGCGCAAGCACACTGACGTAATTGCGATGACCAACGGTATGAACGTGGCTAATGCGTTGCTGGAAGCGGAAGGCGTTGAGCTGCTGATGACCGGCGGGCATTTGCGCCGTCAGTCGCAATCTTTTTACGGCGATCAGGCTGAACAATCGCTGCAAAATTACCACTTCGATATGCTGTTTCTTGGCGTAGATGCGATCGATCTGGAGCGCGGCGTCAGTACGCATAATGAAGATGAAGCCCGTTTAAACCGCCGGATGTGCGAAGTTGCGGAACGGATCATCGTGGTCACCGATTCCAGTAAATTCAATCGTTCCAGTTTACATAAGATCATTGATACTCAACGTATCGACATGATCATTGTTGATGAAGGCATTCCTGCGGATAGCCTGGAAGGGCTGCGAAAGGCTGGGGTTGAAGTGATTCTGGTCGGGGAGTGAGAAAGGGTGCCCGCTGGTCAACACGAATGCGTTCGGCGGGCATTGTGAACACCATCAATGGGGTTCTTCTGTCTCTCGGGTGAGGGTTTCCCAGTCGGCAGGAGGATGTCCTCTTTTTAACATTTTGCTGAATACGGTATAGGCATCTGTTTTTTTACCGTAGGTGCGCAGAGTGTTTTCATCGTTCATCCATCCCAGAATGATGACTTTCTCTTTTTCACTATAACGAAAGAAGAGACGATAACGACCAGCACCAAATTTTACCCGTGACCAGTCTTTATTTTTCCCAGAGCCTAACGACTTGCCATGACGGAATGCCGGTGATGATGGATTGACCGTGATATGCTCCTCAATCACTTCATGGACTACCGCCAATAACTTTGTGGCGGCTTTTCTCTGATAATTTTCAGGATCTTTTCCCTTTAATGTCTCGACTTCGGCAACTAAAGCGTCGTAGGTTTCCTGAAAACAGGGATGAGCATATAGCGCCCAACCATTAACCCTTTGTGGAAAATCCATTATTCGTCGTCGCCAATCTCATCATCAATGTTGACGTCCATGCCAGCGACAAGTTTCTTTCCTTGTTGAATGTTGAATGGACGAGTTTTTTGCGGGTTGTTCTGGATATCTGCATCCAGAAAACGCAAAAATGCATTCATAGTATGATCCTCCTGTTCATCTCCCAGTCGGCACATAAATACTTGCCCACCAGGCAGAATTTCGTAATGAATGCTGTCCTGGCCTGGCTTCAGTTTTAAGGCCTCACGCACTGGCGCGGGGATAGTTGTTTGTCCGCGTATCGTGACCTTTGATTCAGTGGTCAGTACAGCGTGAGAGCGAGCATTAGCGGGCATGATTCACTGTCCTTTTACAGCCTGTTTTCTGCTCAAATTATAAGCTTGAACTAAGGTAATGCAAATGCATTATTAATGGACGTGGGGACTTTAAACAATAAAAACATGGCACTAAGGCCATGTTTTGCGAGGGACGTTCCAAAAGAAATCAGGTCACCGGTGCTGGGTTAAACACCGCCAGCTGGTTATGCAGTCCCCATTGATCTGAGAAGGTTTTCTTCTTCCCGCTGGCGACGTCGAGAATAAAGTGGAACAACTTCCAGCCCACCTCTTCAATAGTTTCTTCGCCGGTAGCGATGGTGCCCGCATTAATATCCATTAAATCAAACCAGCGGTTCGCCAGCTCGGTGCGGGTCGCCATTTTAATGACGGGTACCGCCATCAGGCCGTACGGCGTACCGCGACCGGTCGTAAACACTTGCACGGTAATCCCTGAAGCCACCTGTTGCGTGCCACAGACAAAATCGCTGGCTGGCGTCGCGGCGTAAATTAATCCGCGTTTAGTCGGGCGTTGACCGGGCGACAGCACTTCAACAATTGCACTTTTACCCGATTTAGCAATGGAGCCGAGCGCTTTCTCCACCACGTTTGCCAGACCGCCTTTCTTGTTGCCCGGCGAAGGGTTGGCGCTGCGGTCGGTTTTTCCCATATTGAGATAGTTATCGTACCACTCCATCTCCTCCAGCAGCCGTTTGCCGACCTCTTCGTTCACTGCGCGTGGTGTCAGCAGATGGATCGCGTCACGCACTTCCGTGACTTCTGAAAACATCACCGTTGCGCCGCAGCGCACCAGTAGATCAGACGCATACCCAACCGCCGGGTTTGCCGTTACGCCAGAAAACGCATCGCTGCCGCCGCACTGCATGCCGACAACCAGTTCTGAAGCCGGACAGGTTTCTCGCTGCCGTTGATTCAGTTTGTGCAAATGGCGTTCGGCGACCTGCAAAATATCCTCGACCATGGACTGAAAGCCGACATGCTTTTCATCCTGCAAACTGACAATGCTGGCGCTTTCTACTGGAATAGCTTGCACATCATCCGTTCCAGTCAGCAGGCGCTCAGGCTGCAACTTTTCACAACCCAGACCAATCACCATTACTTCGCCGCCAAAGTTAGGGTTCAGCGAAATATTGTGGATGGTACGAATAGGCACCACTGCCGCCGGTGCATTAATCGCCACGCCACAGCCGTACAAATGATTCAGCCCCACCACGCCATCGACGTTCGGGTATTTCGGTAGCAGATCGCGTTCAATGATTTTTACTACATAGTCCACCACGCCTGCCACACAGTGGACGCTGGTGGTGATGCCGAGCAGGTTTTTGGTGCCCACGCTGCCATCGGCATTGCGATAGCCCTCAAAGGTGTATCCTTCCAGTGGCGGTAAGGGGGCCGGGACTTTGGTTGCCAGTGGCAGCGTGTGTAACGGCGGCGCTTCCGGTAGTACAACCATTGATTCGTCGATCCAGCTTCCGCGTGGGATTGCGCGCACGGCGTAACCAATCACTTCGCCATAACGAATAATTTCACCATTAGCCGGAATGTCCAGCAATGCGACTTTATGCCCCTGGGGAATATGTTCAATTAATTCCAGCCCATCCGGAAAACGCGTTCCTGCTTTCAGGCCATTATCATTAACAATAATTGCCACATTATCTGTGTCGTGAACTTTTATATAAAACGCAGTTGGCGTTTCTTGTCTGATTTCGATGTTGGCCATTGTGCAATATTCTCCAGCCAGGGGTTATTAAAATGAGGACCTGGTCTCATTTAAAAATAAATGACTTCATTGGGTGAAATAAGAATGTCAGGAGTTTAAACGCAGAAATGTGATCAATGTCAATCATTTCAGGGATTGCAGTGCCGCACGGTAAGGTAAAGCGCAAATCTGTGCTTTAGCGCGCAACCTTATGTGCATATGCTCAAAATAATATTTAAATAGTATTAATTAAATTAGCATTTGCACAATGATTATTATTCTCGCGCTGCTTATACTAATTCCCGAGTTCATTGCCGTAACGGCATAAATAAAACTCATAAATAACACCTTCCCCATAATAATAAAAATCAGCATAAGTACCCGAGGTAAATAAAATGATTCTAGACACCGTTGACGTAAAAAAGAAAGGCGTGCATACCCGCTATTTAATATTACTGATTATTTTTATTGTTACCGCCGTTAACTACGCCGATCGTGCAACGCTGTCTATTGCTGGTACCGAAGTGGCAAAAGAGTTGCAGTTAAGTGCGGTTTCGATGGGTTACATCTTCTCCGCTTTTGGCTGGGCCTACCTGCTGATGCAAATCCCCGGCGGCTGGTTGCTTGATAAGTTTGGCTCGAAAAAAGTTTACACCTACAGCCTCTTTTTCTGGTCGCTGTTCACCTTCCTGCAAGGCTTTGTTGATATGTTCCCGTTGGCCTGGGCAGGGATCTCCATGTTCTTTATGCGCTTTATGCTGGGGTTCTCGGAAGCGCCATCATTCCCGGCGAACGCCCGTATTGTCGCCGCCTGGTTCCCGACGAAAGAACGTGGTACTGCCTCCGCCATCTTTAACTCGGCGCAATATTTCTCGCTGGCGCTCTTTTCGCCGCTGCTTGGCTGGCTGACTTTCGCCTGGGGCTGGGAGCACGTCTTTACCGTTATGGGGGTAATTGGTTTTGTGCTGACGGCGCTGTGGATCAAGTTGATTCATAACCCGACAGATCACCCACGTATGTCTGCGGAAGAGCTGAAGTTTATCTCAGAAAATGGCGCGGTGGTCGATATGGACCATAAAAAGCCGGGCAGTGCGGCAGCAAGCGGTCCCAAACTGCATTACATCAAGCAATTGCTCTCTAACCGCATGATGCTGGGCGTATTTTTCGGACAATATTTTATCAACACCATCACCTGGTTTTTCCTCACCTGGTTCCCAATTTATCTGGTGCAGGAAAAAGGCATGTCGATTCTGAAAGTGGGTCTGGTCGCCTCGATTCCGGCACTGTGTGGCTTTGCGGGCGGCGTGCTGGGAGGTGTCTTCTCGGATTATCTGATCAAACGCGGTTTGTCCCTGACCCTGGCACGTAAGCTACCGATTGTGCTGGGAATGTTGCTGGCTTCCACCATCATCTTATGTAACTACACCAACAACACCACGCTGGTGGTCATGCTGATGGCGCTGGCTTTCTTTGGCAAAGGATTTGGTGCGCTGGGCTGGCCGGTAATTTCTGACACCGCGCCGAAAGAGATTGTTGGCCTCTGCGGCGGCGTCTTTAACGTCTTTGGCAATGTTGCCTCCATTGTCACTCCACTGGTGATTGGCTATCTGGTAAGTGAACTGCACTCCTTCAATGCAGCACTGGTTTTCGTGGGATGTTCAGCGCTGATGGCGATGGTCTGCTACCTCTTTGTAGTTGGCGACATTAAACGTATGGAATTGCAGAAATAAGCAAAGGTATAAGCGATGAATAACGATGTTTTCCCGAATAAATTCAAAGCCGCACTGGCTGCGAAACAGGTACAAATTGGTTGCTGGTCAGCACTCTCTAACCCGATTAGCACTGAAGTTCTTGGTTTGGCTGGGTTTGACTGGCTGGTGCTGGATGGCGAACATGCGCCAAACGATATCTCCACGTTTATTCCGCAGTTAATGGCCCTGAAAGGCAGCGCCAGCGCGCCAGTAGTGCGAGTGCCGACCAACGAGCCGGTAATTATTAAGCGTCTTCTGGATATCGGTTTCTATAACTTCCTGATTCCTTTTGTAGAAACAAAAGAGGAAGCAGAGCAGGCGGTGGCATCAACCCGTTACCCACCGGAAGGCATTCGCGGCGTCTCCGTTTCTCACCGCGCCAATATGTTTGGCACCGTGGCGGATTATTTCGCTCAGTCGAACAAGAACATCACCATTCTGGTCCAGATAGAAAGTCAGCAGGGCGTAGATAACGTCGATGCCATTGCCGCTACCGAAGGCGTAGACGGTATCTTCGTCGGCCCCAGCGATCTGGCTGCGGCATTAGGCCATCTCGGCAATGCCTCGCACCCGGATGTACAAAAAGCAATTCAGCATATTTTTAACCGTGCCAGTGCGCACGGCAAACCCAGCGGTATCCTCGCACCGGTCGAAGCCGATGCGCGTCGTTATCTGGAATGGGGTGCGACGTTTGTGGCTGTCGGCAGCGATCTCGGCGTCTTCCGCTCTGCCACTCAGAAACTGGCTGATACCTTTAAAAAATAACCACCACCGCAACAAGAGAGATGATTGATATGACTATGAAAGTTGGTTTTATTGGCCTGGGGATTATGGGTAAACCAATGAGTAAAAACCTTCTGAAAGCAGGTTACTCGCTGGTGGTTGCTGACCGTAACCCAGAAGCTATTGCTGACGTGATTGCTGCAGGTGCAGAAACAGCCTCTACGGCTAAAGCGATCGCTGAACAGTGCGACGTCATCATAACCATGCTACCAAACTCCCCTCATGTGAAAGAGGTGGCGCTGGGTGAGAATGGCATTATTGAAGGCGCGAAGCCAGGTACGGTATTGATCGATATGAGTTCTATCGCACCGCTGGCAAGCCGTGAAATCAGCGAAGCGCTGAAAGCGAAAGGCATTGATATGCTGGATGCTCCGGTGAGCGGCGGTGAACCGAAAGCTATCGACGGTACGCTGTCAGTGATGGTGGGCGGCGACAAGGCTATTTTCGACAAATACTATGATTTGATGAAAGCGATGGCGGGTTCCGTGGTGCATACCGGGGAAATCGGTGCAGGTAACGTCACCAAACTGGCAAATCAGGTCATTGTGGCGCTGAATATTGCCGCGATGTCAGAAGCGTTAACGCTGGCAACCAAAGCGGGCGTTAACCCGGATTTGGTGTATCAGGCAATTCGCGGTGGACTGGCGGGCAGTACCGTGCTGGATGCCAAAGCGCCGATGGTGATGGACCGCAACTTCAAGCCGGGCTTCCGTATTGATCTGCATATTAAGGATCTGGAAAATGCGCTGGATACTTCCCACGGCGTCGGCGCGCAACTGCCGCTCACAGCTGCGGTTATGGAGATGATGCAGGCAGTGCGAGCAGATGGTTTAGGAACGGCAGATCATAGCGCCCTGGCGTGCTACTACGAAAAACTGGCGAAAGTCGAAGTTACTCGTTAATGACGTCGTGCCCGGATGGCGTATTGCAATCCGGGCTTGGAATCCAGGCCGAATAAGAGAAACGCCCTCCGGCGTCATGTGGTAACAGGCATAGGTATGAAAATCGTAATCGCCCCAGACTCTTATAAAGAAAGTTTATCTGCCAGCGAGGTTGCGCAGGCGATAGAAAAAGGATTTCGGGAAATTTTTCCTGATGCACAGTACGTTTCTGTTCCGGTTGCCGACGGTGGCGAAGGAACGGTGGAAGCGATGATTGCAGCCACCCAGGGTTCCGAACGTCACGCCTGGGTTACAGGGCCGCTGGGCGAGAAGGTGAATGCCAGTTGGGGGATCTCCGGCGATGGCAAAACCGCGTTTATTGAAATGGCGGCGGCCAGTGGGCTGGAGCTGGTACCTGCGGAAAAACGCGATCCACTCGTGACCACTTCACGCGGCACAGGCGAGTTAATCCTGCAGGCGCTGGAGAGCGGCGCGACAAACATTATTATCGGCATTGGCGGTAGCGCTACAAATGATGGCGGTGCAGGCATGGTACAGGCGCTGGGGGCGAAATTATGCGACGCCAACGGCAATGAAATTGGTTTTGGCGGCGGTAGTCTTAATACTCTGAATGATATTGATATTTCCGGCCTCGATCCGCGCTTAAAAGATTGCGTCATTCGCGTCGCTTGTGATGTCACCAATCCGCTGGTGGGCGATAACGGTGCATCGCGCATCTTTGGCCCACAAAAGGGAGCCAGTGAAGCGATGATTGTTGAGCTGGACAATAACCTCTCTCACTATGCCGATGTCATTAAAAAAGCGCTGCATGTTGATGTGAAAGATGTCCCCGGCGCAGGAGCTGCGGGTGGTATGGGCGCGGCGCTAATGGCGTTTCTTGGTGCGGAACTGAAAAGTGGTATTGAAATCGTCACTACGGCGCTGAATCTGGAGGAACATATTCACGATTGTACGCTAGTGATCACCGGTGAAGGGCGTATTGACAGCCAGAGTATACACGGCAAGGTTCCGATTGGCGTCGCAAACGTGGCGAAAAAGTACAATAAACCGGTGATTGGCATTGCGGGTAGCCTGACCAATGATGTTGGCGTTGTACATCAGCATGGCATTGATGCGGTCTTCAGCGTATTGACCAGTATTGGTACGTTGGACGAAGCATTCCGCGGGGCTTATGACAATATTTACCGTGCTTCACGTAATATCGCCGCGACACTGGCGATTGGAATGCGCAACGCGGGGTGACAAGGGCGCGCAAACCCTCTATACTGCGCGCCGAAGCTGACCAGACAGTCGCCGCTTCGTCGTCGTCCTCTTCGGGGGAGACGGGCGGAGGGGAGGAAAGTCCGGGCTCCATAGGGCAGGGTGCCAGGTAACGCCTGGGGGGGAAACCCACGACCAGTGCAACAGAGAGCAAACCGCCGATGGCCCGCGCAAGCGGGATCAGGTAAGGGTGAAAGGGTGCGGTAAGAGCGCACCGCGCGGCTGGTAACAGTCCGTGGCACGGTAAACTCCACCCGGAGCAAGGCCAAATAGGGGTTCATAAGGTACGGCCCGTACTGAACCCGGGTAGGCTGCTTGAGCCAGTGAGCGATTGCTGGCCTAGATGAATGACTGTCCACGACAGAACCCGGCTTATCGGTCAGTTTCACCTGATTTACGTAAAAACCCGCTTCGGCGGGTTTTTGCTTTTGGAGGGGCAGAAAGATGAATGACTGTCCACGACACTATACTCAAAAGAAAGCGGCTTATTGGTCAGTTTCACCTCTTTTAACGAAAACCCGGCAGCGTAAACTGGCGGGTTTCAGATTGTTGAGTGCGCTTTATTCATGCCGGATGCGGCGTGAACGCCTTATCCTGCCTACAAAAGCACGCAAATTCAATATATTGCAGAGATGGCGTAGGCCTGATAAGCGTAGCGCATCAGGCATTTTTGCGGTTGCAATCAGTTTCAAACCCGCGTCGATAAGTTTTTGCTTTTGGTGCACAGGGTAAGATGAATATCTACGGTATTAATAATAGACTTTGTAAGAAGTTATTAAGTCTATATTGCATTTAAAAGGTCGTAATCATACGTATAGTCCTCTCTGGTATAATATTGCTTCTCTGAGTTATAAGCTTCATATGTATTATATTTTACGACTTCAAAGCAATTGTCTGGAGAATTTTCGTCTTTCTCGATTGTATTATCTGGAAGGAATTCCTCTGAGCTAGAGTCCTCTATGTTTAAATCTGTATTGTAATTAATTTTTGGAACGATTAGATAAGCATTTTCTTTGACGCTTTCATAATCTTTAATGATTATATCGATGTAATAATCTATTTTTTCTAATGAGAATGCTTTCATCTCTGGTAATTTAATTCTGCTCAAGTAATTGTTAATTTTCGATGAGCTTTTATATATTTCTTTTGTTAATTCATTTTCTAATTCATCTGTTAGAGTTGCTCTTGGTATAGATTCTATAATTGCAAGTCTCATAATTTTTAATTGTTCTTCGGTAATATCTCCAAGCGCATTTAAACAACTTTCGACAAGCTTAATTTTTTCTTCAGAATACATATCGTTAATGCTTGTTATAACAGGCGTTATTTTTAGTAAATAATCCCATGAGATTGTGGCGTTTTGTTTTGAACTAACGAAATTTACCTGAAACATGTTGGCATTAGTAAAATCTGTGTCATCCAATTTAAAAGGATTTAAAATTGTATTGGCCATATGTTTATCTGTAAAATCATAAAGTTCTAAATCGACATTCCGTAAGTCCAGAGAGGATAGATCAACTATACCTCCAGTCCCACAACTAAAGATTACGTTCAACCTCCTGATTTCATTGTAAATGTCTTTCAATGGGCAATTAACATTGATATTGCCTGTGGATATTTCCTGGTTTTTTAACGGTTCATTAATTGTAAGTTCACAGGTATTGTCTGATCGTTGAATAATTCGGGCGTTATAACCAAAAAAATCCATACGAAGAGAGGAGTCATTATAAAGAATTACATTTTGTAAGTACGCTAATTCTTTTTGAAAATCACCAGTGATAATGCATTTCCCACCTGGTTGTAACGCGTTAAGTAAAGTGACCATTTCAATAGAGGTCTGTTTTAGTTTTTCTATGCCTGGTGCTAGTGCTTCGAGGTTATTTCCTATGGGGCTTTCAGGAAGGTCATTCATTTTTCGACGGGCTAAATCACTACTAATATCATTACCAATTGATGAAACAGGGGACATTATTTTATCCTTCATAAATAATCAATAAAAATCATTATTAAAATGATCGGGTGAAAAAAAGAGAATTTGCCAACAATCTGAAGGAATGGCGGTTTTATTAAAGTACGTAGGGGGGGTTAAGATGGCTTCTTTTCGGGTGAATTTTGCACAATACTTAGAAATCGTCTCCTTAATACACTCCAGCTCTTTTTTATTGACGGCTGAGCAAGTACATTGTTCGCCAAAAGGTGCAAAAGTGCCTACATCTAATGTTTGTATGATATAATCGTCATGTTCTCCTGTAGAAATATCTATGATGAATGGACTCATATTTTCCGGTTGGATTCGAATCATGACAGAAGGAACATCGCCTTGATAGAAGTTCAATGCAGTAATTGCAGATAATACTCTCCGCAGTTCATTACTTATACTGTATATTTTATTAACGTCATTGGTGGAGACAATTTCTGCAAACTTTCTTTTTACCGTCCAATAATCAATATTTCTGTTGTGATTGTTAACCACTGCGTGCATTGGCGGGATTGAAGGGTGAAAAATATGTGCAATTGGGAAGCCTTTCATTGATGCCTGCCTTGTCATCATGACAAACAATAATAGATGCTTATTTTCCTCGCACGGCACTTTCGCACTATCAAAAAACGCTCATTTACCCGGCATTACAGTAAACGAAGCAACATTCTGTGGCCTACGCCGATCAAAAGCTCTGTGAAAATTCCCCTTGTTGTCTTTGGCTGACCTTATCGCGGCGACCAGCAATTATTCGTTTTGTGATCCTCAACACAAAATGCTATTCGTCACCTATGAGGGGAGAAGAATTTATGGAAAACGATTGCATTCACAAAATGACGTCCTGTCAGAAGAGAAAAAGTTGACGTTAATCAATTGTTCGAGATGATCAATACCTGTATTCGAAATTTTAAAATATTGATAAAATAAATGTTTGTTCTCCAACAAATAGCGTGAAAAAATGTGACGTGCCGCATTATTTATCGCTGAAAATGATTTATTTATAATAAAATTTGAGAACTTGCTCATTAAATTTAACTCAAAATTTGCCTGGTAATTATCCGGTAATTGCTTGAAATATGGTCTCAGCCCCTTTTTTGTATTAACCACATAACGAATAATGTTATCGCCATAAAATATGGTTATCCCCGTCATTTTTTTTGACAAAAATCAGGGTTTATGCTGATTTTTATGCTTTAACTTATTGATATATAAAGATATTTAATTGGAATAACGATACCCTGAAAAGTATTGAAAGTTAATTTGTGAGTGGTCGCACATATCCTGTTCATTTCATTTTGATACACTTCATGCCGTCAATGAGGTAATTAACGTAGGTCGTTATGAGCACTATTCTTCTTCCGAAAACGCAGCACCTGGTAGTCTTTCAGGAAGTCATTAGAAGTGGCTCTATCGGCTCGGCTGCAAAAGAATTAGGGTTAACTCAACCGGCCGTCAGTAAAATCATTAACGATATTGAAGATTATTTTGGCGTGGAATTAGTGGTGCGGAAAAATACCGGTGTAACATTAACACCTGCCGGTCAATTGTTACTCTCCCGTTCCGAATCCATTACCCGTGAAATGAAAAATATGGTTAATGAGATAAGCGGTATGTCTTCTGAGGCGGTGGTGGAAGTCTCATTTGGTTTTCCTTCATTGATTGGTTTTACTTTTATGTCAGGGATGATCAACAAGTTCAAAGAGGTGTTCCCGAAAGCGCAGGTTTCTATGTATGAAGCGCAACTGTCTTCGTTCTTACCGGCAATCCGCGACGGTCGACTGGATTTTGCGATTGGTACGTTAAGCGCAGAAATGAAGCTTCAGGATTTACATGTTGAGCCGCTGTTCGAGTCCGAGTTTGTGCTGGTAGCCAGTAAGTCCCGAACATGCACCGGTACCACCACGCTGGAGTCGTTGAAGAACGAACAGTGGGTGTTGCCACAAACCAATATGGGGTACTACAGCGAGCTACTTACTACGTTACAAAGAAATGGCATCAGTATTGAAAACATCGTTAAAACCGACTCAGTCGTGACAATTTATAATCTTGTTCTCAATGCTGATTTCTTAACTGTAATTCCTTGTGATATGACATCACCTTTTGGTTCAAATCAATTTATTACTATTCCGGTTGAAGAAACATTACCTGTGGCACAATATGCCGCGGTATGGTCGAAAAATTATCGTATTAAAAAAGCAGCATCGGTTTTGGTGGAATTAGCCAAAGAGTATTCATCTTATAATGGGTGTAGACGAAGGCAATTAATTGAAGTTGGTTAGTTATTTGTTTTTATTTAAACATAAATAATCCACCTGTCTGTTTTGCAGGTGTCGGTTACGGTTACCTACATATTTAATTCAGGCTAAGAGGTTTTATAATGCATATTACATACGATCTCCCGGTTGCTATTGATGACATCATTGAAGCAAAACAACGACTGGCTGGGCGAATTTATAAAACAGGCATGCCTCGCTCCAACTATTTTAGTGAACGTTGCAAAGGTGAAATATTCCTCAAATTCGAAAACATGCAGCGTACCGGTTCATTTAAAATTCGTGGCGCATTTAATAAATTAAGTTCACTGACCGATGCGGAAAAACGTAAAGGTGTAGTGGCCTGCTCTGCGGGCAACCATGCGCAAGGGGTTTCGCTCTCCTGCGCGATGCTGGGTATCGACGGTAAAGTGGTGATGCCAAAAGGCGCGCCGAAATCCAAAGTAGCGGCAACGTGCGACTACTCTGCAGAAGTCGTTCTGCATGGTGATAACTTCAACGACACTATCGCTAAAGTGAGCGAAATTGTCGAAATGGAAGGCCGTATTTTTATCCCACCTTATGATGATCCGAAAGTGATTGCTGGCCAGGGAACGATTGGTCTGGAAATTATGGAAGATCTCTATGATGTCGATAATGTGATTGTGCCAATTGGTGGTGGCGGTTTAATTGCTGGTATTGCGGTGGCAATAAAATCTATTAACCCGACCATTCGTGTTATTGGCGTACAGTCAGAAAACGTTCACGGCATGGCGGCTTCTTTCCACTCCGGAGAAATAACCACGCACCGAACTACCGGCACCCTGGCGGATGGTTGTGATGTCTCCCGCCCGGGTAATTTAACTTACGAAATCGTTCGTGAATTAGTCGATGACATCGTGCTGGTCAGCGAAGATGAAATCAGAAACAGTATGATTGCCTTAATTCAGCGCAATAAAGTCGTCACCGAAGGCGCAGGCGCTCTGGCATGTGCTGCATTATTAAGCGGTAAATTAGACCAATATATTCAAAACAGAAAAACCGTCAGTATTATTTCCGGCGGCAATATCGATCTTTCTCGCGTCTCTCAAATCACCGGTTTCGTTGACGCTTAATTAATTCGTTGAGGATAGGATATGAGTACTTCAGATAGCATTGTATCCAGCCAGACAAAACAATCGTCCTGGCGTAAATCAGATACCACATGGACGTTAGGCTTGTTTGGTACGGCAATCGGCGCCGGGGTGCTGTTCTTCCCTATCCGCGCAGGTTTTGGCGGACTGATCCCGATTCTTCTGATGTTGGTATTAGCATACCCCATCGCATTTTATTGCCACCGGGCGCTGGCGCGTCTGTGTCTTTCTGGCTCTAACCCTTCCGGCAACATTACGGAAACGGTGGAAGAGCATTTTGGTAAAACAGGCGGCGTGGTTATCACGTTCCTGTACTTCTTCGCGATTTGCCCACTGCTGTGGATTTATGGCGTTACTATTACCAATACCTTTATGACGTTCTGGGAAAACCAGCTCGGCTTTGCACCGCTGAATCGCGGCTTTGTGGCGCTGTTCCTGTTGCTGCTGATGGCTTTCGTCATCTGGTTTGGTAAGGATCTGATGGTTAAAGTGATGAGCTACCTGGTATGGCCGTTTATCGCCAGCCTGGTGCTGATTTCTCTGTCGCTGATCCCTTACTGGAACTCTGCAGTTATCGACCAGGTTGACCTCGGTTCGCTGTCGTTAACCGGTCATGACGGTATCCTGATCACTGTCTGGCTGGGGATTTCCATCATGGTTTTCTCCTTTAACTTCTCGCCAATCGTCTCTTCCTTCGTGGTTTCTAAACGTGAAGAGTATGAGAAAGACTTCGGGCGCGACTTCACCGAACGTAAATGCTCCCAAATCATTTCTCGTGCCAGCATGCTGATGGTTGCAGTGGTGATGTTCTTTGCCTTTAGCTGCCTGTTTACGCTGTCTCCGGCCAACATGGCGGAAGCCAAAGCGCAGAATATTCCAGTGCTTTCTTATCTGGCTAACCACTTTGCGTCCATGACCGGTACCAAAACAACGTTCGCGATTACACTGGAATATGCGGCTTCCATCATCGCACTCGTGGCTATCTTCAAATCTTTCTTCGGTCACTATCTGGGGACGCTGGAAGGCTTGAATGGCCTGATTCTGAAGTTCGGTTATAAAGGTGACAAAACCAAAGTGTCGCTGGGTAAACTGAATACCCTCAGCATGATCTTCATCATGGGCTCCACCTGGGTTGTTGCCTACGCCAACCCGAACATCCTCGACCTGATTGAAGCCATGGGCGCACCGATTATCGCATCACTGCTGTGCCTGTTGCCGATGTATGCCATTCGTAAAGCGCCGTCTCTGGCGAAATACCGTGGTCGTCTGGATAACGTGTTTGTTACCGTGATTGGTCTGCTGACCATCCTGAACATCGTATACAAACTGTTTTAATCCGTAACTCAGGATGAGAAAAGAGATGAATGAATTTCCGGTTGTTTTGGTTATTAACTGTGGTTCGTCTTCGATTAAGTTCTCCGTGCTCGATGCTAGCGACTGTGAAGTATTAATGTCAGGTATTGCCGACGGTATTAACTCGGAAAATGCATTCTTATCCGTAAATGGGGGAGAGCCAGCACCGCTGGCTCACCACAGCTACGAAGGTGCATTGAAGGCAATTGCATTTGAACTGGAAAAACGGAATTTAAATGACAGTGTGGCCTTAATTGGCCACCGCATCGCTCACGGCGGCAGTATTTTTACCGAGTCCGCCATTATTACCGATGAAGTCATTGATAATATCCGTCGCGTTTCTCCACTGGCACCCCTGCATAATTACGCCAATTTAAGTGGTATTGAATCGGCGCAGCAATTATTTCCTGGCGTAACTCAGGTAGCGGTATTTGATACCAGTTTCCACCAGACGATGGCTCCGGAAGCTTATTTATACGGCCTGCCGTGGAAATATTATGAAGAGTTAGGTGTACGCCGTTATGGTTTCCACGGCACGTCGCACCGCTATGTTTCCCAGCGCGCGCATTCTTTGCTGAATCTGGCGGAAGATGACTCCGGCCTGGTTGTGGCGCATCTTGGCAATGGCGCGTCAATCTGCGCAGTTCGCAACGGTCAGAGTGTTGATACCTCAATGGGAATGACGCCGCTGGAAGGCTTGATGATGGGTACCCGCAGTGGTGATGTCGACTTCGGGGCGATGTCCTGGGTCGCCAGCCAAACCAACCAGAGCCTGGGTGACCTGGAACGCGTAGTGAATAAAGAGTCGGGATTATTAGGTATTTCCGGTCTTTCTTCGGATTTACGTGTTCTGGAAAAAGCCTGGCATGAAGGTCACGAACGCGCGCAACTGGCAATTAAAACCTTTGTTCACCGAATTGCCCGTCATATTGCCGGACACGCAGCCTCATTACGTCGCCTGGATGGAATTATATTCACCGGCGGAATAGGAGAAAATTCAAGTTTAATTCGTCGTCTGGTCATGGAACATTTGGCTGTATTAGGCGTAGAGATTGATACAGAAATGAATAATCGCTCTAACTCCTGTGGAGAGCGAATTGTTTCCAGTGAAAATGCGCGTGTCATTTGCGCCGTTATCCCAACCAACGAAGAAAAAATGATTGCTTTGGATGCCATTCATTTAGGCAAAGTGAACGCGCCCGCAGAATTTGCATAATTTAGTTGAAGTATTGTAGAGAGATTATTTTTCATGAAGGTAGATATTGATACCAGCGATAAGCTGTACGCCGACGCATGGCTTGGCTTTAAAGGTACGGACTGGAAAAACGAAATTAATGTCCGCGATTTTATTCAACATAACTATACACCGTATGAAGGTGATGAATCTTTTCTCGCCGAAGCGACGCCAGCCACCACGGAATTGTGGGAAAAGGTGATGGAAGGCATTCGTATCGAAAACGCAACCCACGCGCCGGTTGATTTCGATACTAATATTGCTACCACCATTACCGCTCATGATGCGGGATATATTAACCAGCCGCTGGAAAAAATAGTGGGCCTGCAAACGGATGCGCCATTAAAGCGTGCGCTGCATCCGTTCGGTGGCATTAATATGATTAAAAGTTCATTCCACGCCTATGGCCGTGAAATGGACAGTGAATTTGAATATCTGTTTACCGATCTGCGTAAAACCCATAATCAGGGCGTATTTGATGTTTACTCACCGGATATGCTGCGCTGCCGTAAATCTGGCGTACTGACCGGTTTGCCAGATGGTTATGGCCGTGGGCGCATTATTGGTGACTACCGCCGCGTGGCGCTGTATGGCATTCGTTATCTGGTACGTGAACGCGAACTGCAATTTGCCGATCTCCAGTCCCGTCTGGAAAAAGGCGAGGATCTGGAAGCCACTATCCGTCTGCGTGAGGAGCTGGCAGAGCATCGTCATGCGCTGTTGCAGATTCAGGAAATGGCGGCGAAATATGGCTTTGATATCTCTCGCCCGGCGCAGAATGCGCAGGAAGCGGTGCAGTGGCTCTACTTCGCTTATCTGGCGGCAGTGAAATCGCAAAATGGCGGCGCGATGTCGCTGGGGCGCACGGCATCGTTCCTCGATATCTACATTGAGCGCGACTTTAAAGCTGGCGTACTCAATGAGCAGCAGGCACAGGAACTGATCGATCACTTCATCATGAAGATCCGTATGGTACGCTTCCTGCGTACACCGGAATTTGATTCGCTGTTCTCCGGCGACCCAATCTGGGCGACGGAAGTGATCGGCGGGATGGGGCTGGACGGTCGTACGCTGGTGACCAAAAACTCCTTCCGCTATTTGCACACCCTGCACACTATGGGGCCGGCACCGGAACCTAACCTGACCATTCTTTGGTCGGAAGAATTACCGATTGCCTTCAAAAAATATGCCGCGCAGGTGTCGATCGTCACCTCTTCCTTGCAGTATGAAAACGACGATCTGATGCGTACTGACTTCAACAGCGACGATTACGCGATTGCCTGCTGCGTCAGCCCAATGGTGATTGGTAAGCAAATGCAGTTCTTTGGTGCACGCGCTAACCTGGCGAAAACGCTGCTGTACGCAATTAACGGCGGGGTGGATGAGAAGCTGAAGATTCAGGTCGGTCCGAAAACGGCACCGCTGATGGACGACGTGCTGGATTACGACAAAGTGATGGACAGTCTCGATCACTTCATGGACTGGCTGGCGGTGCAGTACATCAGTGCGCTGAATATCATTCACTACATGCACGACAAGTACAGCTACGAAGCTTCGCTGATGGCGCTGCACGATCGTGATGTCTATCGCACTATGGCATGCGGCATCGCGGGCCTGTCGGTGGCGACGGACTCCCTGTCTGCCATCAAATATGCCCGCGTGAAACCAATCCGTGACGAAAACGGCCTGGCGGTGGACTTTGAAATCGACGGCGAATATCCGCAGTACGGTAACAACGACGAGCGCGTAGACAGCATTGCCTGCGATCTGGTTGAACGCTTTATGAAGAAAATTAAAGCGCTGCCAACCTATCGCAACGCCGTCCCTACCCAGTCGATTCTGACTATCACTTCTAACGTGGTGTACGGCCAGAAAACCGGTAATACGCCGGACGGTCGTCGCGCCGGAACACCGTTCGCG
Source organism: Escherichia sp. WS547 (assembly GCF_046486065.1). Lineage (NCBI taxonomy): Bacteria > Pseudomonadati > Pseudomonadota > Gammaproteobacteria > Enterobacterales > Enterobacteriaceae > Escherichia > Escherichia sp. WS547. The sequence goes on from NZ_JBJQMA010000003.1 coordinate 152,666, forward strand.
CCGGGCGCTAACCCGATGCACGGTCGTGACCGCAAAGGTGCGGTAGCCTCGCTGACGTCGGTGGCGAAACTGCCGTTCACCTACGCCAAAGACGGGATCTCGTACACCTTCTCGATCGTGCCTGCGGCGCTGGGCAAAGAAGATCCAGTACGTAAAACCAACCTTGTCGGCCTGCTGGATGGGTATTTCCACCACGAAGCGGATGTCGAAGGCGGTCAACACCTCAACGTCAACGTAATGAATAGGGAAATGCTGCTGGATGCCATCGAGCACCCGGAAAAATATCCTAACCTGACAATCCGTGTCTCTGGCTACGCCGTGCGCTTCAACGCACTGACCCGTGAACAGCAACAGGATGTTATTTCACGTACTTTTACCCAGGCGCTCTGACGCCGGAGGATGTATGAAAAAGATTATCGAAACGCAACGTGCCCCAGGCGCAATCGGCCCTTATGTTCAGGGCGTTGATTTAGGCAGCATGGTCTTCACCTCCGGGCAAATTCCGGTTTGCCCACAGACCGGTGAGATCCCGGCTGATGTGCAAGATCAGGCGCGTTTAAGCCTCGAAAACGTCAAAGCGATCGTGGTTGCTGCCGGGCTGAGCGTGGGCGATATCATCAAGATGACCGTGTTCATCACCGATCTGAATGATTTTGCCACCATCAACGAAGTCTATAAGCAGTTCTTCGATGAGCATCAGGCGACCTACCCGACCCGGAGCTGTGTACAGGTCGCGCGTTTGCCGAAAGATGTGAAGCTGGAAATTGAAGCCATCGCAGTACGTAGTGCGTAAAGCCTCGTGAGCGGGACGGTCGCAAGGTCGTTCCGCTCCACTTCACTGAACGGCAATCCGAGGGTGTGGATATGATTAGTGCATTCGATATTTTCAAAATTGGGATTGGTCCCTCCAGTTCGCATACCGTGGGGCCAATGAATGCCGGAAAAAGTTTTATTGATCGGCTGGAAAGTAGCGGCTTATTAACCGCGACGAGCCATATTGTGGTCGATCTGTACGGGTCGTTGTCACTGACGGGCAAAGGCCATGCCACGGATGTCGCCATCATCATGGGACTGGCAGGAAACAGTCCGCAGGATGTTGTCATTGATGAGATCCCTGCATTTATAGAGTTAGTAACGCGCAGCGGGCGGCTGCCAGTGGCATCTGGTGCGCATATTGTTGATTTTCCTGTAGCAAAGAACATTATCTTCCATCCCGAAATGTTGCCTCGCCATGAGAACGGAATGCGGATCACTGCCTGGAAGGGACAGGAAGCGCTATTAAGTAAAACCTATTACTCTGTCGGCGGCGGGTTTATTGTCGAAGAAGAACACTTCGGCCTGTCGCACGATGTCGAAACGTCCGTACCTTACGATTTCCACTCAGCAGGTGAACTGCTGAAAATGTGTGATTACAACGGCCTGTCTATATCTGGTCTGATGATGCACAACGAGCTGGCGCTGCGCAGCAAAGCGGAAATTGACGCAGGGTTTGCCCGTATCTGGCAAGTGATGCATGACGGTATTGAACGCGGGATGAACACTGAAGGCGTGCTGCCTGGTCCGCTCAATGTGCCGCGTCGTGCCGTAGCGCTGCGTCGTCAGCTGGTTTCCAGCGATAACATCTCTAACGATCCGATGAATGTCATCGACTGGATCAATATGTACGCGCTGGCGGTTAGTGAAGAAAACGCAGCTGGCGGGCGTGTGGTAACGGCACCGACTAACGGTGCGTGCGGCATTATTCCGGCAGTGCTGGCTTATTACGATAAGTTCCGTCGTCCGGTAAACGAGCGGTCAATTGCCCGCTATTTTCTGGCCGCGGGAGCTATTGGCGCGCTGTATAAAATGAACGCCTCCATCTCTGGCGCGGAAGTCGGCTGTCAGGGGGAGATTGGCGTGGCCTGTTCAATGGCGGCGGCAGGGTTAACTGAACTACTGGGCGGCAGTCCGGCGCAGGTATGCAATGCGGCGGAAATCGCGATGGAGCATAACCTTGGGCTGACCTGCGATCCGGTTGCCGGACAGGTACAAATCCCGTGCATTGAACGTAATGCCATTAATGCCGTGAAAGCAGTAAATGCCGCACGGATGGCGATGCGCCGCACCTCGGCACCACGTGTTTCACTCGATAAAGTGATCGAGACGATGTATGAAACCGGCAAAGATATGAACGATAAATACCGCGAAACATCACGCGGAGGACTGGCCATTAAAGTGGTCTGCGGCTGACATTACTGTCAGCTTTCATCCTTGGGTGCACAAATGTGCACCTTTTTTTTGTGATCTGCCGCAAATAGAGAATGAATATTCTCTTGTGATTAATTTAGTAGAAAATTCTTATCCATCTCCGTTATTTCAAAGTCTTGATTGTGAAGATTTTCTCTGACCTCGCGCGTATCATTTCTTTATTCTAATAACTCGCCTGCAAAAACGTAGACCGCATATCGCCTTGATGCGGCTCGGAAAAAAATAATAAGCCCTACAAAATATTGAGCGAGAAATTATGGAAATTGCATCGAATAAAGGCGTCATTGCAGACGCTTCGACCCCGGCGGGTCGTGCTGGAATGAGTGAGAGCGAGTGGCGAGAAGCGATCAAATTCGACAGTACTGACACCGGCTGGGTGATTATGAGTATCGGGATGGCGATTGGCGCGGGGATTGTTTTTCTCCCGGAGCAGGTCGGTTTGATGGGATTGTGGGTATTTTTGCTCTCATCGGTGATTGGTTACCCGGCAATGTATCTGTTTCAGCGATTGTTTATTAATACGCTGGCAGAATCACCAGAATGTAAAGATTACCCGAGTGTCATTAGCGGTTATTTAGGTAAAAACTGGGGCATCCTGTTAGGTGCGCTCTATTTCGTAATGCTGGTGATTTGGATGTTCGTCTATTCCACCGCCATCACCAACGATAGTGCTTCCTACCTGCATACCTTCGGCGTGACGGAAGGGTTGCTGTCAGACAGTCCCTTTTATGGTCTGGTACTGATTTGCATTCTGGTGGCGATCTCCTCACGCGGCGAGAAATTGTTATTTAAAATTTCGACCGGCATGGTGCTGACCAAGCTGCTGGTGGTCGCGGCGCTGGGCGTGTCGATGGTGGGAATGTGGCATCTGTATAACGTCGGTTCGCTACCGCCGCTGGGGCTGCTGGTGAAAAACGCCATTATTACGCTGCCGTTTACCCTGACGTCGATTCTGTTTATCCAGACGTTAAGCCCGATGGTGATCTCTTATCGCTCGCGGGAAAAATCAATTGAAGTGGCGCGGCATAAAGCATTGCGGGCAATGAATATCGCGTTTGGCATTTTGTTTGTCACCGTCTTTTTCTACGCCGTGTCGTTCACGCTGGCGATGGGACATGACGAAGCGGTAAAAGCCTACGAGCAGAATATTTCCGCGTTGGCGATTGCCGCACAGTTTATTAGCGGTGACGGCGCAGCGTGGGTGAAAGTGGTCAGCGTCATTCTCAATATCTTTGCTGTCATGACTGCATTCTTTGGCGTCTATTTAGGCTTTCGCGAAGCAACGCAAGGGATCGTAATGAACATCCTGCGTCGCAAGATACCTGCCGAGAAGATTAACGAAAATCTCGTTCAGCGCGGCATCATGATTTTCGCCATTTTGCTGGCCTGGAGCGCCATCGTACTGAACGCCCCGGTGTTGAGCTTCACCTCTATCTGTAGCCCGATTTTCGGCATGGTAGGGTGCCTGATCCCGGCGTGGCTGGTTTACAAAGTACCGGCATTGCACAAATACAAAGGGATGTCTCTGTACCTGATTATCGTCACTGGTTTGTTGCTTTGTGTTTCTCCGTTCCTGGCATTTTCTTGATTTACCTGAAATTTTAAGGTTTTTAATATGTTTGATTCGACTTTAAATCCGTTATGGCAGCGTTACATCCTCGCCGTTCAGGAGGAGGTAAAACCGGCGCTGGGGTGTACTGAACCGATTTCACTGGCGCTGGCGGCGGCGGTTGCTGCGGCAGAACTGGAAGGTCCGGTTGAACGTGTAGAAGCCTGGGTTTCGCCAAATCTGATGAAGAACGGTCTGGGCGTCACCGTTCCCGGCACGGGAATGGTGGGGCTGCCGATTGCGGCGGCGCTGGGAGCGTTAGGTGGAAATGCTAACGCCGGGCTGGAAGTGCTGAAAGATGCAACTGCGCAGGCAATTGCCGATGCCAAAGCACTGCTGGCGGCGGGGAAAGTCTCAGTTAAGATCCAGGAACCTTGCGATGAAATCCTCTTCTCACGCGCCAAAGTCTGGAACGGTGAGAAGTGGGCGTGTGTCACCATTGTCGGCGGGCATACCAACATTGTGCATATTGAGACGCACAATGGTGTGGTGTTTACCCAGCAGGCGTGTGTGACAGAGGGCGAGCAAGAGTCGCCGCTGACGGTGCTTTCCAGGACGACGCTGGCTGAGATCCTGAAGTTCGTCAATGAAGTCCCGTTTGCGGCGATCCGCTTTATTCTCGATTCTGCGAAGTTAAATTGTGCGTTATCGCAGGAAGGTTTGAGCGGTAACTGGGGGCTGCATATTGGTGCGACGCTGGAAAAACAGTGCGCGCGCGGTTTGCTGGCGAAAGATCTCTCTTCATCCATTGTGATTCGTACCAGCGCGGCATCCGATGCGCGTATGGGCGGTGCTACGCTTCCGGCGATGAGTAATTCAGGCTCGGGTAACCAGGGGATCACTGCAACAATGCCTGTGGTGGTGGTAGCAGAACACTTCGGGGCCGATGATGAACGGCTGGCGCGTGCGCTGATGCTTTCGCATTTGAGCGCGATTTACATCCATAACCAGTTACCGCGTTTGTCTGCGCTTTGTGCCGCAACGACCGCAGCAATGGGGGCCGCCGCCGGGATGGCATGGCTGGTGGATGGGCGTTATGAAACCATTTCGATGGCGATCAGCAGTATGATCGGCGATGTCAGCGGCATGATTTGCGATGGAGCGTCGAACAGCTGCGCGATGAAGGTTTCGACCAGTGCTTCGGCTGCGTGGAAAGCGGTGTTAATGGCGCTGGATGATACCGCAGTGACCGGCAATGAAGGGATTGTGGCGCATGATGTTGAGCAGTCGATTGCCAACCTGTGTGCGTTAGCAAGCCATTCGATGCAGCAAACGGATCGGCAGATTATCGAGATTATGGCGAGCAAGGCCAGATAAACGCCAGGTTTTGGGTATCGTGCCGGATGCGATGCTGGCGCATCTTATCCGGCCTACGAATTGCACAATTTGTTGATGTTGTTGGGTTTTGTAGGCCGGATAAGGCGTTTACGCCGCATCCGGCACCTGTCTTTACGCGGTAGCTTCATCCTCGGCTAAACGCGTTTCAGCATCCGCGACGATGGCTTCCAGCTCGCTCAACATCTCTTCATAGCCAAAATTATTGGCGGTGCGAGCAGGTTCTTTCGCCACCACGGGCTTCACTGGCTGACGCTTTTTGGCCGATTTTTTACTCATCATCATCTCCCTGTAAAAACAACTAGACAGGCAAATCTATCAGCAAAGCGCGCAGTGGGGAATCGGCAACCAGCGTAATGTTAGCCTCGTCACGAATAAACGCCCCATCACCGCAGGTCAGCGCCGCTTTCTCTTCATAATGCGTAAGCGCATGAAATTTCCCGTGAATCGATTGCAAATACGCGCGTGGCCCATGCAACTGGAAATTCGCACTTTCGCCTTTGTCGAGCACGATATGGTGCAGCCACACTTGCTGGCGCAATTGCAGGCTTCCCATCCCACCTTCTGGCGAGGCGATTAATTGCTGCTTGCTCATATTAAGCGCCAGTTTTTGAATCAGCGGATTCTCTCGTTGTGGGCAGGCATCCAGCCAAAGCTGCATTCGCGTTAACGGTTTGTCTTTGCTGAGATTGTGTTCGCTATAGCTGACACCCGGCTGGGTAGAGAGCAGCAACACCTCACCAGTGCTGGTCTGAACATGATTGCCTTCGCTGTCGCGATACTCAGCTTCTCCATCCAGAATCACATTTAAAATATCGACTTTGGGATAGGTTCGCGGCTGAAAGGCGGCACCTGGGGCCAGCACTTCCTGGTTAAGCACGCGCAGGGAGGCATAGCCTAACAATTTCGGGTCGAAGTAGTGTCCAAAGGAAAAAGTATACCGGGCCTGCAACCATCCGTAGTCTGCTTGTCCACACTGCCTGGCAGTTCGGGTAGTAATCATAATTCTTGACCTCTCTTTACTTCCTTTTATGGTAAGGGGCTGGACGCTACATTGTTAGCCAGATATTCTGCCCGGTATGTTCAAATTTCCTGAATGAGAACGAAATGGCCAAAGAAAGGGCATTAACGCTGGAAGCACTACGGGTTATGGATGCGATCGATCGCCGGGGCAGTTTTGCGGCGGCGGCGGATGAGCTGGGACGCGTGCCTTCCGCACTTAGCTACACCATGCAAAAACTGGAAGAAGAGCTTGATGTGGTGCTGTTTGACCGCTCGGGCCATCGCACCAAATTCACCAATGTCGGGAGGATGTTGCTGGAGCGAGGGCGCGTTTTGCTGGAAGCCGCAGATAAACTGACTACCGATGCGGAAGCTCTCGCGCGCGGTTGGGAAACGCATCTCACCATTGTGACCGAAGCGCTGGTACCGACACCTGCCTTTTTCCCGTTAATTGACAAACTGGCGGCAAAAGCCAATACCCAACTGGCAATCATCACCGAAGTGCTGGCGGGGGCGTGGGAACGACTGGAGCAGGGGCGGGCGGATATCGTTATCGCGCCGGATATGCATTTTCGTTCCTCGTCGGAGATCAACTCGCGCAAGCTCTATACGTTAATGAACGTCTACGTTGCCGCGCCTGATCACCCGATTCATCAGGAGCCGGAACCGTTATCTGAAGTGACGCGCGTGAAATATCGTGGAATTGCGGTGGCGGATACCGCTCGTGAGCGCCCGGTATTGACCGTACAGCTACTGGACAAACAGCCGCGTTTAACGGTGAGCACGATTGAAGATAAACGTCAGGCATTACTGGCGGGGCTTGGCGTGGCGACGATGCCGTATCCGATGGTCGAAAAAGATATCGCGGAAGGGCGGTTGCGTGTCGTCAGCCCAGAATCGACTAGCGAGATCGATATTATTATGGCCTGGCGTCGTGACAGTATGGGGGAAGCGAAATCCTGGTGTCTGCGGGAAATTCCCAAACTTTTTAGCGGAAAATAATATTTGTTATTGTTAATAAAAAGGGGCGAAATATCGCCCCAATTTTAAGATTAATTTGAACCAAACTTCGGATCGTTTCCGTAACGATTGCTGCCAGAATTGCCCTCTAAACAGGCAAATACAAACAGAACTAACCAGCCAATGATCGGTACCAGATAGAGAAGCGCCCACGCACCTGAACGGTCAGTATCATGCAGACGACGAACGCACAGAGCAATGACCGGAATGATTGTTGCTGCCAGGTAAATGAGAGAAAGGAACGGAAACTCTAAACCTAAAATCAATTGAATGACATTGATAATAGCGCCGACGATGGCGTTAATCAGAGTAAACATCCAGTACTCTTTACGACGTGCGCGACCAGAGAAACCAACATAATTTTTTAATACGGATAAATACCACTGCATAAAAACATCCCTTTAATTAAAAGTGACGAAAGTTTATTCCGGGTATTGTGTAAATGCTATTCGTATCTTTCTTTTTCGGATGTTATAAAGATTTTGATATTTAAGATAAATACATGGTTATTTTTTATATGTAATTTATATAACGACATTGAAATATTTTAAATAAACATTAGTAAATTATTCATTCATCAACATAATGATAAAAGCCGGATGAGTCAGACATCCGGCGAGTAGATTTGTTTTAAGGTTCCAGTTTTGGATCAGGTCCAAAGCGGTTTTCGCCTGGCGTACCCGCCTGGCAGTTAAAGACGATGATAATAAGCCAGCCGATAAACGGGATTAAGAATAGCAGTGCCCACCACGCCGAGCGGTCGGTGTCGTGCAGGCGGCGGAACTGAACTGCCCACCATGGTAAAAACACCAGAATACCGTAGATTGTCGTCAGGATGCCTTCGCCACCGGCACGTTGCCAGCCTAACATTTTATCCAGTAGCCCCAGCACGAACGTAAAGATGATGTTGACCAGAATAAACATCCAGTACTCTTTGCGCCGCGCACGACCCCGGAAACCGACATAATTTTTTAGTACTTTCAGATACCAGTCCATTTTTGCCTCAATTTTGCTCAATCACTTGTTTTTAAAGCAGCAAATTAAGAATAGACGTGAATGAAATGGCAGTAAATATTATCGCGATGAATTAATAAGGCGCTGTGAAGGATAAGGGCAAGCGCAAAATCGCCAGATGCGCTACGCTTATCTGGCCTACGCGGTCATTGTAACATATTGAATATAAACGTTTTGTGGGTTTAATAAGGCGTTCACGCCGCATCCGACATGAACAACATGCACTTAGCTAATTATCAGAGGCACCTCGTAAGGTGCCTTTTTTTAACCGAAGCGAACATCTCGACCATGCGGTTCATCGAGATCCTGCCACGGACCAATTGAAATAATCCCCGTAGGGTTGATGGTCTTATGGCTGCGGAAGTAGTGATTACGGATGTGATCGAAATTGACTGTTTCGGCGATCCCCGGCATCTGGTAGATATCGCGCAGGAAGCCATACAGATTCAGGTAATCGCTGATGCGGTGCTTATCACACTTGAAGTGGGTGACATACACCGGATCAAAACGCACCAGCGTGGTCCACAGGCGAATATCGGCTTCGGTTAGCTGGTTGCCGGTCAGGTAACGATGCTGGCCTAAAATCTGCTCCAGTCGCGCCAGCGATTCAAACACTTTCACTACCGCCTCGTCGTAGGCTTGCTGGCTGGTGGCAAAACCGGCTTTATACACGCCATTGTTAACGGTGTCATAAATCCAGCCGTTAAGTTCGTCAATTTTCGTTTGCAGGGCTGGTGGGTAGTAATCACCCGCTTTCGCGCCCAGCGCATCAAACGCGGTATTGAACATGCGGATGATTTCCGCTGATTCGTTGCTGACGATGGTGTGGTTCTTTTTGTCCCAGAGTACGGGAACAGTAACTCGTCCGCTGTAGTGTGGATCGGCGTGGAGATAAAGCTGATACAGAAATTCATGTTGATAGAGTGTATCGCCGGTTGCACCCGGAAAACTGTCATCAAAGGTCCAGCCGTTTTCCAGCATCAGCGGGTTCACTACGGAAACGGAAATAAACGGTTCCAGTCCTTTGAGTTTACGCATGATCAGCGTGCGGTGCGCCCACGGGCAGGCGAGTGAAACATAGAGATGATAACGATCTTTCTCTGCGATAAAACCGCCTGTGCCAGTGGGGCCTGGCGCGCCATCGGCAGTGAGCCAGTTACGAAATGCGGAAGCTGAACGTTGAAATTTACCGCCGGTAGATTTGGTATCGTACCAGGTGTCATGCCAGACGCCGTCAATCAGTTGACCCATATTTCTCTCCTCCAATAGCAAAAACGAGGAGCTTCCTCCTCGTTTTTTATCGTTAAGTATAGCGCGTGCTTACCACTTTTTATTCAGCAGGCGGTCGATGCTATACGCGCCCGGACCGGTAATTGCCAGCAGCAGGAATCCGCCAGAAATTGTCAGGTTTTTCATGAACATCAGCGAGTTGACGCCTTCAGCAAAGTTGCTGTGAAATAAAAATGCCGTCAGCAGCGTAAAGCCCGCAGTAAACAGGGCTGTGGTGCGAGTCAGGAAACCGAACAGGATTGCCAGACCACCACCAAACTCAAGCAGAATCACCAGCGGCAGCATAAAGCCTGGGACACCCATCGCTTCCATATATTGTTGGGTACCCGCGTAGCCAGTAATTTTTCCCCAGCCTGCGGTAATAAACAGAATCGGCATTAAAATGCGCGCTACCAGTACACCAACATCTTCTAATTTTTTCATCATACTCTCCACTGCGCCACTCAGGCTGCTGATTGTTTTTTTGTGCAAGGGCGCGGTATTAGCGTCGTTGCTGTCGATGGAGAGAATCATAAACGTGGTGAATGATGATTGTTAGCAAGGAAAACTGTCAAAAATCTTCAAAAAATTTGAGGGATAAGGCCGGAATGGCTCCGGCCAGAGAGGTTATTAACCGCGAAGCTGTTGCTGCTTGAGGGTCGTTTTAACCAGACGCCAGGCGCTCCATAAGCCAAAACCGCGTCTGGCCCAGCGGACCAGCATATTAGGATGGCGAATCGTCCAGATCGCCATCACGCTACTGCCAACCAGCGCCCAGGAGCGCAGACTTAGCAGCATATTCCAGCGACGATCGTAAGCGCCTGTTGCCTCCAGCCATTCACGACGACTGGCAGAAAGATCCAGCCGTTGTTGCTGGATCTGGCTAAGCAGTTGCGCCTTACGTCGTTCACGTTCGACTTTACTGCTCACGGGACTCCTCCTCGAGCAGCTGCCGATCGTTTGCCAGCTCATGGCGTGTATGGCGCAGCAAGGTGGATTTACGCGATTTACGTAACGTCCAGATACCGCCAATCAGTGCCAGTAGCAGCAACACCACGGTGGTGGCAATCATCGCATTCAGGCGATATTGCGGATCAACCGCCCAAATAATCAGCACCATCAGGCTCATAAGACCAAATGCAGCGAAAAGCATCGTCAGGCCCAGCATCAGTAAAAGTTGAAAGAGATTCGCTTTTTCCTCTTCCAGCTCCACCACCGCCAGCCGCAGACGTGTTTCCACCATTTCAACCATGATGGAAACAATTCGCTGCCCGATGCCCAGAACGCTTTTACCGGGCCCTTGCGCGTGATGAGTGTCCGCCATAATTAACGACGCGATAGCAGAACGCCGAGCACTACACCGATTGCAGCGCCAATGCCCACGCCCGTCCATGGATTTTCACGCACATACTCATCGGCACGCGCCGCCGCGACACGGGTTTGTTTGGCGATGGCATCACCGGTTTCACCCAGGCGATAACGGCTCTGTTTCAGTGCCTGCTCCGCTTTGCTACGAATCTTACTCAACTCTTCTTTCGACTTCTCGCCAGATGAGCTAAGCACCTCTTCCAGCGTATCGGAAAGGGATTTCAACTCAGCACGCAGATGTTCCGTAGTGTGTTCTTTCGACATAGTTTTCTCCAGGTGAGTAAGTAGTGACTATTGTGAGTTAGTAGTCGCGCGCTTCCAGCTTTTTCAGCTCTTCCTGCGCTTCTGCCAGTTTCCGTTCGCGTTTGGCAATCTTATCGGCATCGCCTTTTTGCTTCGCCTCGGTTAAATCTTGCTGGCGTTCCGCCACCTCATCTTTCTGCTTTGCGATTTTCTTCTGATGATCGGCACGCAGCTGGCTATCTGAACAGTTGGCCCGGACTTCACTCAGGGCTTTATTCAGACCGTCAATACGATTCTGGTTTTGGTGTTTTTCGGCATAGCTGATCTCCTTAAGGATATTTTGCTCCTTTTCCTGACACAGGGTAGTGGCATAACTACCGGCACTAAGAGCAAAGAGAGAAACAGCTAAAGCGATGCGGTATTTCATTCTTGAACCTTCCATTGTGATTCGGACCTATTACAAAGGAACGATTGTCCAGACAACGAAGCGGTAGTGTTAACCACCGCCTCATTAATCATAGACAGTTACGGTGAAATCACCAAAGTCAGTGATATGTTTCGGATAACAGGAAGTTATCCGAAGCGATGAGAGTTATCCCGCAACCGGGTCAGCCACTGCATAGCCTGACTATTATTGTCCTGCTGCGCGATGATGTAGCCATGGGGCAATGTTCTGTCGAGGACCGCTTTTGCGGCGGCACTCTGGTCGCTGGAGTCAAAGGTAATTAACAGAGTGTCATTTTTGGGGGTGATACTTTTGAAAGGAATGCCGTGAGCGTCAAGGTGATGCCAGATTGAAAAACCGTCTGGCATCGTTGTCCCTTGATGAACGGCACGAATCGCCAGCGTAGACTCTTGCTGGCGAACCGCGGACCAGGCCAGCAACAGTGTGCCGACCAGAAGTAAAACAGCGCCGGACCAGGCTAGCTGGCGAAGCGACATGCGAGGTATTTGCATCCCTTACCCCCGATTTCCATATTTCTTTTTCCATAACACGACCAGAGAACCTGCCAGGCCAAACACCAGCAGCACCACCGGGAGCAGCATCAGGCATGACATCAGCTGGTCCTCGTACTTTAAAAATACCGGCGTTTTGCCGAGCATGTAACCCAGAGTTGTCAGGATCAATACCCACAGCAGACCGCTCATCCAGTTGAAGAACTGAAAGCGCGCGTTATTCAGCCCTGATAATCCGGCAATCGTCGGCAGTAGTGTTCTGACAAATGCAATAAAGCGACCAATTAACAGCGCCGATAAACCGTGTTTATGAAAAAGATGGTGTGCGCGTTGATGATAATGCGCGGGTAAATGAGATAGCCAGTTTTGTACTGTGCGGGTATTGCCCAGCCATCGCCCCTGAATATAGCTGACCCAGCAACCGAGGCTGGCGGCAACGGTCAGCAGCAGAATCGTTTGCGGATAGCCCATCGCGCCTTTCGCAATCAATACGCCGACCAACACCAGTAAACTGTCGCCCGGTAAAAAGGCCGCCGGAAGCAAGCCGTTTTCAAGGAACAAAATTACAAACAAGACAAAATACAACATGCCAATCATCGACGGATTGGCCAGGGTTTCAAAATCCTGCGCCCACAGGGCTTGCAGCAATTGGGTCAAAAGTTCCATTCATTATTCCTGGTGAATCGGTTAACGCCACGCTGGTTTTAAAAGATGCACTACCGCAATGTTATTGCTGTTTTGGTATGTTTTGCGGGTTTGATACATCAACACAGCCTGAACTATTCCCTGTTAAATCGTGAGATAAGAAAGCATTCAAAAGCATAAATTCAAATTGAATCTAATTGTAACAAAGGTCAACGTTGTTCGTTATCAAAATTACATGTCCGTAGAGTCTGATTTTGCTGATTGCAGGGGAGGGTGGCGAGAGGATTTACACAGGCTGACACTTTATACTTTTCGCTTACCGACGAAGCAAACAGGCGCATTGCAGCGCCTGTCGGATGGAAATTTCATTTGCTGCCGCTGGTGGCCGTATCGAGATGCACAACCGGGTTTTCTGCGAACAGATAGCGGTCGGCATTGAACTCGAAATCGTCGCTGGTTTCGTTAAATAACATGATTTTGGTGTTTTCCAGATGCTGCCACATTGCCAGCTTAGCAGCATGAGGATCTTTGCGAATCAGCGCCTTGAGGATTTGATCGTGGTCATCACACCAGTTATCGACGGTACGGGCATCAATGTGTTCGTGCAGTTTTTTCCAGTACGGGTTATGACTACGCTGGGTCCACATTTTTTCAACGATAGCCGCCAGGGCGGAGTTCTGCGTCGCCAGGGCTACCTGAATGTGGAACTGCAAATCCCACTCGGAATCACGGAAGCATTGTTCGCCGCGCGCCTGCTCCTGGATGGCCATCAGTTTCATGATGTCCTGTTTCGTTACCTGAGTTGCCGCGAATTCGGCAATATTACTTTCGATGAGCTGGCGAGCCTGAAGCAACTCAAACGGACCGTAATTGGCGAATTCCATATTATTGTCAGCCGCCTGCTGATGGCGCGGCTGGTTGGAAACCACATGAATACCTGAACCTTTACGCACTTCGACATAGCCTTCAACTTCCAGCATGATGATGGCTTCACGAACCACGGTGCGGCTGACGTTTTTTTCATCGGCAATAAAGCGCTCAGCAGGCAGTTTATCACCCACCAGATAGACGCCCTGTTCGATGCGCTCTTTCAGATCAGCGGCAAGTTGTTGATACAAACGGCGTGGTTCAGTGATTTCCATATGCGCTCCAGGCATGATACGGCAGACTATATTTGTTATACCACTTTTGCGAGTTTAGCTCTACTCACAGTGATGAAAAAGCCGCCTGAGAAGGCGGCTTTGAAGGGAAACTAAAACTTACACGAAGCCTTAATGTTGCGGTGCGGGATCGTTATGTGATTCCTGCGCCACCTCAATCGCCGGTTTGTTCTGCAACACGGTCCAGATAACCAGTGCACCTAACAGGTCGAACACTGCCAGAACTGCGAACAGCGGGCTGAAGCCGATGGTGTCAGCCAGTGCACCGACTACCAGTGCAAACAGCGTACTTGCCAGCCATGCGGACATCCCGGTTAAACCGTTCGCCGTCGCCACTTCGTTACGACCGAACACGTCAGAAGAGAGCGTAATCAGCGCGCCAGACAGTGCCTGGTGAGCAAAACCACCGATACACAGCAGCATAATCGCGACATACGGGTTGGTGAACAGACCGATCATACCCGGGCCAATCATCAGCACAGCACCCAGCGTTACGACCATCTTACGGGAAACGATCAGGTTCACACCAAACCAACGCTGGAACAGCGGCGGCAGGTAACCACCGAGGATACAACCGAGGTCAGCAAATAGCATCGGCATCCAGGCAAACATCGCGATCTCTTTCAGGTTAAAGCCGTAAACTTTAAACATGAACAGCGGGATCCACGCGTTAAAAGTACCCCATGCCGGTTCTGCCAGGAAGCGCGGCAGCGCGATACCCCAGAACTGACGGTTACGCAGGATCTGACCAACGGACATTTTCTTCGCTGTGTCAACCTGGTGCTGGGCTTCCTGACCATTAATAATGTAGTCGCGTTCTTCATCGGTCAGATGCTTCTGGTCGCGCGGATGTTTATAGAAAATCAGCCATGCCATTGCCCAGATAAAGCTCAACGCGCCGGAGATGATAAATGCCATCTGCCAGCTGTGCATTACGATTGCCCATACCACCAGCGGCGGTGCAATCATCGCACCAATAGAAGAACCTACGTTAAAGTAACCTACCGCGATGGAACGCTCTTTCGCCGGGAACCATTCGGAGCTGGCTTTCAGACCCGCCGGGATCATCGCTGCTTCCGCGGCACCGACCGCACCACGAGCAACAGCCAGGCCGCCCCAGCTACCTGCCAGCGCGGTTGCACCACAGAACACGGCCCACAGCACAGCAAACATTGCATAACCGATTTTCGTACCCAGCACATCCAGTACATAACCTGCTACCGGTTGCATGACCGTATAAGCAGCAGAATAGGCTGCGATGATATAGGAATACTGTTGGGTGGAGATGTTTAACTCTTCCATCAGAGTTGGCGCAGCTGCCGCCACAGTGTTACGCGTCAGGTAACCAAGCACGGTGCCGAGCGTCACCAGTGCGATCATATACCAACGTAACCCTTTAATTTTACGCATGTAAAACCTCATCGTTTTGTTATATCCGCAGGAAGCGCGGCCATCATCCCGCCAGAGGCTGAAGATGTTAGTTACGACCGGGTAACCGAAAAAAAACCGGCACGCCCCGAACGTTGCCATGAAAGTTTCGTGCTAATTCGGCTTCCGTACCGGTTAACCCGATTCATCTAACAAATGAATGAATCGGCAATTTGCATTCCGTCGACTTATGATTTGCGACGGCAGAAAGATAACTTGTCATACAACTTTAAAAGGTGAGAGCCATCACAAATGTGGGAATATTTGTAGGGACATTACCTGACGACAGCGAGGCCAGTACTGGCGCGGCCTGCAGCGAGATTTACCACTTTGAGAGTAATTTTTTTAACTACGTTTATTGATCTATCTCACGAAAATATCTTCGGACTCTGGAAATTGGTGTGATAACTTTGTCAGCATCGCACCATAAGCAAGCTAGCTCACTCGTTGAGAGGAAGACGAAAATGACTCCGTTTATGACTGAAGATTTCCTGTTAGATACCGAATTTGCCCGCCGTCTGTATCACGACTACGCAAAAGACCAGCCGATTTTCGATTACCATTGCCATTTGCCGCCGCAGCAGATTGCGGAAGACTATCGTTTTAAAAACCTGTATGACATCTGGCTGAAAGGCGATCACTACAAATGGCGTGCTATGCGTACCAACGGTGTGGCCGAGCGTCTGTGTACCGGTGATGCGTCTGACCGTGAAAAATTTGACGCCTGGGCGGCGACTGTTCCGCACACTATCGGCAACCCGTTATACCACTGGACGCATCTTGAACTGCGTCGTCCATTCGGTATCACTGGCAAATTGCTTTCTCCGTCAACTGCCGATGAAATCTGGAACGAATGTAACGAACTGTTGGCGCAGGATAACTTCTCCGCGCGCGGCATCATGCAGCAGATGAACGTGAAAATGGTCGGCACGACCGATGACCCGATCGATTCTCTGGAGCATCACGCAGAGATCGCCAAAGACGGCTCTTTCACCATCAAAGTGCTGCCGAGCTGGCGTCCTGATAAAGCCTTCAACATCGAACAGGCGACCTTTAACGACTACATGGCGAAGCTGGGCGAAGTTTCCGATACCGACATCCGCCGCTTTGCTGATCTGCAAACTGCCCTGACCAAACGTCTGGATCACTTCGCCGCTCACGGCTGTAAAGTGTCTGACCACGCGCTGGATGTGGTGATGTTTGCTGAAGCGAACGAAGCGGAACTGGACAGCATTCTGGCGCGTCGTCTGGCTGGCGAAACCCTGAGCGAGCACGAAGTGGCACAGTTCAAAACTGCGGTGCTGGTGTTCCTTGGTGCCGAATATGCACGTCGCGGCTGGGTACAGCAGTACCACATTGGCGCACTGCGTAATAACAACCTGCGTCAGTTTAAACTGCTGGGGCCGGATGTCGGCTTTGACTCCATCAACGACCGTCCGATGGCGGAAGAGCTGTCTAAGCTGCTGAGCAAGCAGAACGAAGAAAACCTGCTACCGAAAACCATTCTCTACTGCCTGAACCCGCGCGATAACGAAGTGCTGGGCACCATGATCGGTAACTTCCAGGGCGAAGGTATGCCGGGCAAAATGCAGTTCGGTTCCGGCTGGTGGTTTAACGATCAGAAAGACGGTATGGAACGTCAGATGACCCAACTGGCGCAGCTCGGTCTGTTGAGCCGCTTTGTCGGTATGCTGACTGACAGCCGTAGCTTCCTGTCATACACCCGTCACGAATACTTCCGCCGCATTCTGTGCCAGATGATCGGTCGCTGGGTGGAAGCGGGCGAAGCACCGGCGGATATCAACCTGCTGGGCGAGATGGTGAAAAATATTTGCTTTAACAATGCGCGTGACTACTTCGCCATTGAACTGAACTAAGGTCTGGGGTTGATATGCAATACATCAAGATCCATGCGCTGGATAACGTCGCGGTCGCTTTAGCGGATTTGGCTGAAGGCACAGAAGTCAGTGTCGATAACCAGACTGTTACGCTGCGCCAGGATGTTGCTCGTGGACATAAATTTGCGTTAACGGATATCGCAAAAGGGGCCAACGTCATCAAATATGGCCTGCCGATTGGTTATGCATTGGCGGATATTGCGGCGGGGGAACACGTCCACGCCCACAATACGCGCACGAATCTGAGCGATTTGGATCAGTATCGCTATCAACCTGATTTTCAGGATCTGCCTGCGCAAGCGGCAGATCGTGAAGTGCAGATCTATCGTCGCGCTAACGGCGATGTCGGGGTGCGCAATGAGCTCTGGATCCTGCCAACCGTGGGCTGTGTTAACGGCATCGCGCGGCAGATCCAGAACCGTTTCCTGAAAGAGACCAACAACGCCGAAGGTACTGACGGCGTATTCCTCTTCAGCCACACCTACGGCTGCTCGCAGCTGGGCGACGATCACATCAATACCCGCACCATGCTGCAAAATATGGTGCGCCACCCGAACGCGGGCGCAGTGCTGGTGATTGGCCTGGGTTGTGAAAACAACCAGGTTGCCGCATTCCGTGAAACGCTGGGCGATATCGATCCTGAACGCGTTCATTTCATGATCTGCCAACAGCAGGATGATGAGATCGAAGCCGGGATCGAGCATCTGCATCAGCTGTATAACGTGATGCGCAACGACAAGCGCGAGCCAGGCAAACTCAGCGAACTGAAGTTTGGTCTGGAGTGCGGTGGTTCTGACGGTCTTTCTGGTATTACTGCTAACCCGATGCTGGGGCGTTTCTCTGACTACGTGATTGCTAACGGCGGTACTACCGTACTGACCGAAGTGCCGGAGATGTTTGGCGCAGAGCAGTTGCTGATGGACCATTGTCGTGACGAAGCAACGTTTGAAAAACTGGTCACCATGGTCAATGACTTCAAGCAGTACTTTATTGCCCATGACCAGCCGATTTACGAAAACCCATCACCGGGGAACAAAGCGGGTGGTATCACCACGCTGGAAGACAAATCACTTGGCTGTACCCAGAAAGCCGGTTCCAGTGTCGTGGTTGACGTGCTGCGTTACGGCGAGCGTCTGAAAACGCCGGGGCTGAACTTGTTAAGTGCGCCAGGTAACGATGCCGTAGCGACCAGCGCCCTGGCGGGTGCGGGCTGCCATATGGTGCTGTTCAGTACTGGTCGCGGCACGCCATACGGCGGCTTTGTACCGACGGTGAAAATCGCCACCAACAGCGAACTGGCGGCGAAGAAAAAACACTGGATCGACTTTGACGCGGGTCAGTTGATCCACGGTAAAGCGATGCCGCAGTTGCTGGAAGAATTCATCGATACCATCGTTGAGTTTGCCAACGGTAAGCAAACCTGTAACGAGCGTAACGACTTCCGCGAACTGGCGATCTTCAAAAGCGGCGTAACGCTATAAAGTCGAAATGAGTTGTTAATAAAAAACGGCGTTTCATAATGTGAAGCGCCGTTTGCTTTTCCATACCTGCTAAGGATTTATCATGACCGCGTATTGGCTGGCCCAGGGCGTGGGTGTCATCGCCTTTCTGATTGGTATCACAACATTTTTCAATCGTGACGAACGTCGCTTCAAAAAGCAGCTTTCGGTCTATAGCGCCGTTATTGGCGTACATTTTTTTCTTCTGGGCACCTATCCCGCTGGTGCCAGTGCCATCCTTAATGCCATTCGTACATTGATTACCTTACGCACGCGCAGCTTATGGGTAATGGCGATTTTTATTGTGCTGACTGGCGGAATTGGCCTCGCGAAGTTCCATCATCCTGTCGAACTATTGCCGGTTATCGGCACGATTGTCAGTACCTGGGCGCTGTTTCGCTGTAAAGGGCTGACCATGCGCTGCGTGATGTGGTTTTCAACGTGTTGCTGGGTGATTCACAACTTCTGGGCGGGGTCGATAGGCGGCACGATGATTGAGGGGAGTTTTCTGCTTATGAATGGCCTGAATATCATTCGTTTCTGGCGGATGCAGAAAAGGGGGATTGATCCGTTTAAAGTAGAGAAAACCCCTTCCGCCGTAGACGAAAGGGGTTAAACAATTAATTACGCAGGGCGCTATTTGCCAGACGATCGTCTTCCGCCTGGCAAGCTGCCGCAGTGAACAGCACGTCAGTTGAAGAGTTCAGCGCGGTTTCGCAAGAGTCCTGCAATACGCCGATGATAAAGCCGACGGCAACCACCTGCATGGCGATATCGTTCGAAATACCGAACATATTACAGGCCAGCGGGATCAGCAGCAGAGAACCCCCCGCCACGCCGGATGCGCCACAGGCACACAGAGAAGCCACAACGCTCAACAGCAGCGCTGTGGGCAGATCGACCGGAATACCCAGCGTATTAACTGCAGCCAGCGTCAACACGGTAATGGTGATTGCTGCGCCCGCCATATTGATGGTGGCACCCAGCGGAATAGAAACGGAATAGGTATCGCGATCCAGATTCAGCTTTTCACACAGCGCCATATTCACCGGAATGTTCGCTGCAGAGCTGCGGGTGAAGAAGGCATACACACCGCTTTCACGCAGGCACAGCAGCACCAGCGGGAACGGGTTACGACGAATTTTCCACCACACCAGCAATGGGTTAACCACCAGCGCCACCAGTAACATACAGCCAACCAGCACGACCAGCAGTTGCGCGTAGCCCCACAGTGTGGAGAAACCGGTGGTTGCCAGGGTAGAAGAAACCAGACCAAAAATACCGATCGGTGCGAAGCGAATGACCAGTTTCACCATAAAGGTGACGGCATTCGACATATCGTTGACCAGGTTTTTGGTGGTCTCGTTACCGTGACGCAGTGCGAAACCGAGGCCAATTGCCCACACCAGAATCCCGATGTAGTTACCTTTCAGCAGCGCGTCGATGGGGTTGGAAACCATGCTCATTACCAGCCCGCGCATCACTTCGACAATGCCTGACGGCGGCGAAATATCACCCGCGCTACTGGACAAGTGCAGGGTAGAAGGGAAGGCAAAGCTGAAGACTACTGCGGCCAGAGCAGCAGAGAAGGTGCCCAGTAGATAGAGGAACAAAATAGGACGGATATTGGTTTTCTGCCCGTGCTGGTGGTTAGCAATAGACGCCATTACCAGCATCAACACCAGGATGGGGGCAACGGCTTTCAGTGCGCCGACGAACAAAGTACCTAACAGACCAACAGCTTCCGCCGCGGGTTTTGAGATCCATGCCAGAAGAATCCCCAGAACAAGGCCGACCAGGATTTGTTTTACCAGGCTGCCATGAGCCAGACGCCGGAATAGCCCCGGTGAACGTTGCGTAGTCATTTTTCGATCCTTTCATTGTGTTGTCGCACATCCCTGGTGCGTTCTGTCGACGCATCTTTCAGGATGTAACAAAGTGTTTGCAAGGTCGAGTATAAGGAAAGTTACAGCTTCGGGAAGCGAAAAATGCTGGATTTTAAAGAGAGGTCATATTTTGCAACTTAATGGTTACATTTATTTGACATAAACAGAGGGAAGGACTGGCTACTAAGGCTGATTAGATAACATATGGGCAAAACTATTTGGAATATGAGAACGGTTGCGCTCCTTTAATGTGCTATGCCATATAAAGTCAATGCCGCAGGGAGCGCGCAGGGGGCGGCCAATCGCCGCCGCCCCCTGCACCCCCAGGCTCTGGCGAACAAAATCGCCGCTGCGCGGTTCCCTCAGCTTATCCCTTGCGGCTACCGGGTCGGGCGCAAGGGAACGTCCCTGTAAGATGCGCCCTCGCCGCGCATCCATGCGCGTCGCCCCGGCCTCCAGGGAACGCTTCGGCGATTTTGACGCCACCAACACCCGTGCGGTCTTTTTGTAAAGAGCTATAAGCCGATTACATAATTAATAGCTCACCTTTGTCTGGAATGAGTTATCTCTAGTAATGGCTTAATATACAGCGAATCATTCTCCCCGCTGCTTATCATGCCGATAATTCACCCAGGCGTTGATAATAAACGTCATCACCAGAATGCCAAACACCACGCCCAGCGAGACGGCGATTGGAATATGGTAGAAGTCGACAATCAGCATCTTGATACCGATAAACACCAGAATCACCGCCAGGCCATATTTGAGCATCGAGAAACGTTCTGCTACGCCCGCCAGCAGGAAATACATCGCACGCAGGCCGAGGATCGCAAACAGGTTTGAGGTCAGCACAATGAACGGGTCAGTGGTCACGGCGAAGATAGCCGGAATGCTATCCACGGCGAAAATCACGTCGCTCAATTCCACCAGAATCAGCACCAGCATCAGCGGCGTGGCATACAGCAAGCCATTTTTACGCACAAAGAAATGCTCGTTGTCGATGGTGTCGGTCATACGCAAATGACCGCGCAGCCAGCGCACCAGCGGCTTGTCGCCAATGCCTGATTCATCTTCATGGGCCAGCGCCATCTTCACGCCGGTAAACAGCAGGAAGGCACCGAAGATATACAGGATCCAGTCGAACTGCGAAATCAGCCAGCTGCCAGTGAAGATCATGATGGTACGCAGAACAATCGCCCCGAGCACGCCATACACCAGCACGCGGCGTTGTAATGCCGCCGGAACAGAGAAATAGCTGAACAACATCAGCCAGACAAAGACGTTATCGACCGCCAGCGATTTCTCAATCAGATAACCCGTGAGAAAGGCCAGTGCCTGTGGATCGGCAACGGCGCGACCTTCGGTTTGCACCAGATACCACCAGAAAGCGGCGTTAAACAGTAACGACAGCGTCACCCAGACCAGCGACCAGGCCGCAGCCTGTTTCATGGTCATGGCATGTGCCCCACGACGCCCCTGCAACAACAGGTCGATAGCCAGCATAATGGCGACAACAACAGCGAATCCGCCCCATAGCAACGGCGTGCCGACAGTATTCATAGAAGTTCCTTACACATAAAAAAAACGGCCAACGTCGGAAGACGTCAGCCGCTGCTTTTTATGCATAGACCTCGCCTTCCGGCAAGGTCTCACTTACAACAAAAAAGGAATACGTCTGCGTATTCCTTTCGGGTTGCCCGGTGACCGGATGTGGTTTTTCACACATCGTAATGACGATCGACCGGCAATGAAGTTACTCCCCTTTGCAGGTAACAAAGTATGACAGACCATTCAGCCAGTCAATGGTCTGTTACATACCTTTTACACTGTTTTACTTTGGCAATTATAGTTTTACGCTATCTGCTGGAAAAATCACCCCAGTCTGGCGGCGGATCTCGGTCAGCAGTTTGGCGGTGATGCGACTGACCGTCAGCCCTGGATGATCCACCAGATGCTCATCCACCAGTTCAGCAAACAGCTCTGCTTCGTAGAGCATGGTATTAATATGCTGCGGCTGGGTGAGATCCTGCATCTGGCTGCCACGCGGCACAAAGCAGACTTTCTGGCATTCAGACAGTTTTTCAATCACCAGCGATCCTGCTTCGCCCTGAATCTCGCTTGCCAGGACAGAATCACTCACTTTTGAGTGCTGCAAGGTGACGCTGAAATCACCGTAATCCATCACCACCACGCCGTGGGCATCTACGCCGCTTGCCAACAAACTGGCGGTTGCCTGCACGCTTTTCGGTTCACCAAATAACGCTACCGCCGACGCCAGGCAGTAAAAGCCGATATCCATAATCGAACCGTTAGAGAATGCTGGATTAAAGGTGTTGGGATTCTCACCGTCCAGGTAACGTTGATACCGCGAGGAATACTGGCAATAGTTGAAAAAGACTTTACGCAGTTTGCCGACTTTCGGCAGTGCCTGGCGTAACAGATGAAAGTTCGGCAGGTAGGCCGTTTTAAATGCCTCAAACAGCACCACCTGATTTTCCCGCGCACAGGCAATGGCGGCATCCACTTCCGCCAGATTCGATGCCAGCGGCTTCTCGCAAATCACATGAATTTTGTGGCTAAGGAAAAGTTGTGTCTGGGAAAAGTGCAGGGCATTCGGGCTGGCAATATACACCGCGTCAATGGCATCGCTTTCCGCCATCGCTTCCAGCGACGTAAACAGATGCTCGACAGAAAAATCATTGGCAAAGTGCTGGGCCTGTTCAAGGCTGCGGGAATATACGGCGGTTAACTTGTATTTACCGCTCTCATGGGCGGCCTCGACGAACTGGCGAGTGATCCAGTTCGTACCAATCACAGCGAAACGTATCATAACGCGTGGATACTCCATAAAGGGATTCTGTCGTCAATGTAGCACGCCTTTTTCATCTTCGACGTGCGCAGATACGCATTATTCTTTCGCCGGACAGCCATGCTCACTAAACGGCCCAATCATGACCGATGGCCCGAGATATTTCGGCTGGCGATGGAGGATTTTTGCGTCAATCACCGCGCTGACTCTGGCGAGTTTCTCCCGTAACTGAGTATAAAAACCGTGCTTCATATTGAGGTCTGGCGCGTTAAAGCCGATAGCGTCGATGCCGTACTGTTTTGCCAGCCAGATGGCGCGTTGGTTATGAAATTCTTGCGAAATAATGGTGATATGGTTTTCCCCAAACACCTTTTTGGCACGCACTACCGAATCCAGCGTTGAGAATCCGGCATAGTCGCAGAAGATCACTTTCGCCGGTACGCCTTTAGCGATCAAAGCCTGCTGCATACCTGAGGCTTCATCGTAATTTTTACGTCCGTTATCGCCACTTACCAGTAGCCATTTCACTTTTCCGGCGTGGTACAACGCTGCTGCGGTATCAATACGTCGGGTAAAGTAGCGATTACCCGGCCTCGCCCCCAGCAATAAACCCACGTTACGCGCCGGAACTGCGTTGACATCGCTCCAGGTCAGCTGCTTGCTGGTGTTGACCATAACGCGATCGGCAATAAAAAGGGTCGCTCCTGCTGTAAGCAACAATAAACAGCCAATCTTAAGAGTCCGGCGAGAAAAACAAATACGGAGAAGAAGGCGGGCAAAGGCGCGCAGCATGGTCGTTATCCTTAACGAAAGGGGGGAGGTCGATTTTAGGCGCTAAAGGAAGAAAAGATAACGCCTGACATCATTTTCAGATTTTGTCCTGCCCAAGTGACAACTGCGTTAGCCACAGACGAGTGTCGAATTCAAGCTGGTGGTACTGCGGCTCCATATGACAGCACAATTGATAGAACGCTTTGTTATGCTCTTTCTCCTTCAGGTGCGCCAACTCGTGCACCACGATCATGCGCAAAAACGGTTCCGGCGCGTTGCGAAACACGGTAGCGACGCGGATCTCCGCCTTTGCTTTCAGCTTACCGCCCTGCACACGCGAAATAGCGGTATGTAACCCGAGCGCGTTTTTCAGCACATGGATCTTATTGTCATACATCACTTTAGTGATCGGCGGGGCATTGCGCAGAAACTGATTTTTCAGATCCTGGGTATATTGCCAGAGGGCTTTATCGGTGGCGTAGTCGTGTGTTCCCGGATAGCGTTTTGCCAGCACATCGCCCAGACGCTGTTCGTTAATCAGCGTTCGCACCTGGGAAAGTAGCTGGTCGGGATAACCCTGAAGATAAGTAAGATTGCTCATAACCGCCCACGAAAAAGAGAAAAAGGGTATACTCACGCACCCTTTTCAGGGGCAACGTCGAAATTTTATCATTCAGGAGGGCCGATGAGCCACTTAGACAACGGTTTCCGTTCACTGACACTACAACGTTTTCCGGCGACGGATGACGTTAACCCGCTACAGGCGTGGGAAGCGGCGGATGAATATTTGCTGCAACAGTTGGACGACACAGAAATCCGCGGCCCGGTGTTGATCCTGAATGATGCCTTTGGTGCGTTAAGTTGTGCACTGGCGGAACATAAGCCTTACAGCATTGGCGACTCATACATCAGCGAACTGGCGACGCGCGAGAATTTACGCCTCAACGGGATTGATGAATCGAGCGTGAAGTTTCTCGACAGCACCGCTGACTACCCGCAACAGCCGGGCGTGGTACTGATCAAAGTACCGAAAACACTGGCGTTGCTGGAACAACAACTGCGTGCGCTGCGCAAAGTGGTCACGCCGGATACACGTATTATTGCCGGTGCCAAAGCCCGTGACATCCACACTTCCACGCTGGAACTGTTCGAAAAAGTGCTCGGCCCGACCACCACCACGCTGGCATGGAAGAAGGCACGCTTAATTAACTGTACTTTCAACGAGCCGCCGCTGGCCGATGCGCCGCAGACCGTTAGCTGGAAACTGGAAGGTACTGACTGGACTATCCACAACCATGCGAATGTCTTCTCCCGCACCGGGCTGGATATTGGCGCGCGCTTCTTTATGCAGCATCTGCCAGAGAATCTCGAAGGTGAGATTGTCGATCTCGGTTGTGGTAATGGCGTTATTGGTCTGACGCTGCTTGATAAAAACCCGCAGGCGAAAGTGGTGTTTGTCGATGAATCGCCGATGGCGGTTGCTTCCAGCCGTTTGAACGTTGAAACCAACATGCCAGAGGCGTTGGATCGCTGCGAGTTTATGATCAACAACGCGCTCTCCGGCGTGGAGCCTTTCCGCTTTAATGCTGTGCTCTGCAACCCGCCGTTTCATCAGCAACATGCGCTGACCGATAACGTCGCCTGGGAGATGTTCCACCACGCCCGCCGCTGTCTGAAAATCAACGGCGAGCTGTATATCGTTGCCAACCGTCACCTGGATTACTTCCATAAACTGAAGAAGATTTTCGGCAACTGCACCACCATCGCCACGAATAATAAATTTGTGGTGCTGAAAGCAGTGAAGCTGGGGCGTCGTCGGTAAGATTGGCAGCTACCTGCCAGATAAGGCGTAAACGCCTTATCTGGCATACGTTCAGCACATTACCCCCAGGTCGGATAAGACGCGGCAAGCGTCGCATCCGGCACTTCAATGCACGATTTAAATCTCCAGCGCCAGCCGTGTTCCCTGGGCAATTGCCCGTCGTGCGTCCAGCTCCATAGCTACATCGCAGCCGCCAATTAAATGCACAGTTTTCCCGCTATCAATCAGCGGTTGCGCCAGCGCGCGGTTTGGCTCTTGCCCTGCGCAGATCACCACATTGTCCACTGCTAATACCTGCGTTTCGCCGTTGATCACCACATGCAGCCCGTCATCGTCGATCTTCTGATAACTTACGCCTGGGATCATTTTCACGCCGCGCGAGAGCAGGGTGGTGCGATGGATCCAGCCGGTGGTTTTGCCTAACCCCTGTCCCGGTTTGCTGGCTTTGCGCTGGAGCATCACAATCTGCCGTGGGCTACGCGGGATCTGCATTCCCTGCGGGCTTAAGCCACCAGCCTGTTGCAGGCTGCTGTCGATCCCCCACTCATTACAGAACTCGGCAATGTTCTTGCTGGTGGACTCACCCGGCTGACTTAAAAACATCGCCGTATCAAAACCAATCCCGCCACAACCGATGATTGCTACCTTTTTGCCCACAGGCGCTTTGTCGCGCAGTACGTCGAGATAACTCAACACCTTCGGATGATCGATTCCGTCGATAGGTGGAATGCGCGGTACGATCCCGCTAGCGAGGATCGTTTCATCGAACGACTGTAACTGATCCGCCGTCACGGTGTGATTGAGTTTCAGCGTCACGCCTGTTACTTCGATCATCCGGCGGTAATAGCGCAGCGTTTCGTAAAACTCCTCTTTGCCAGGGATCTGTTTGGCGATATTAAACTGACCGCCGATCTCACTGTGAGCATCAAACAACGTTACCTGATGACCACGTGCCGCCGCGTTAATGGCAAACGCCAGCCCAGCCGGACCAGCGCCGACCACCGCCAGATTTTTTTTCTGCACGGCGGGAAGGATCGGCATTTTGGTTTCGTGGCAGGCGCGAGGATTCACCAGGCACGAGGTGACTTTGCCAACGAAGATCTGATCGAGGCAGGCTTGATTGCAGCCAATACAGGTGTTGATCTCATCGGCTCGCCCCGATTGCGCTTTTGACAGCAGTTCCGCATCAGCAAGAAACGGTCGCGCCATCGATACCATATCGGCATCACCGCGCGAGAGAATGTCGTCGGCAACCTGCGGATCGTTAATCCGGTTGGTGGTCACCAGCGGTAGCGAGACGTGGCCTTTCAGTTTGCGCGTGACCCAGCTAAATGCGCCGCGCGGCACGGGCGTGGCGATGGTCGGAATACGCGCTTCATGCCAGCCAATGCCAGTATTAATAATGGTTGCGCCCGCCGCTTCGATGGCCTGCGCCAGTTCTACCGTTTCGGCAAAAGTACCGCCGCCTTCGACCAGGTCGAGCATCGACAGACGGTAGATAATAATGAAGTCATTGCCGACGCGTTCGCGCACTGCTCGCACCACTTCAACTGCAAAGCGCATCCGGTTAGGGTAATCGCCGCCCCACTGGTCGTTACGCTGGTTAGTGCGCAGGGTCAGAAATTCGTTGATCAAATACCCTTCGGAACCCATCACCTCTACGCCATCGTATCCGGCCTCCCGCGCCAGTTGCGCGCAGCGGGCGAAATTGTCGATCAGTTGCAGGATCTCTTCATGGCTTAACTCATGGGGCACGAAACGGTTGATGGGAGCCTGCAATGCGGAAGGAGCGACCAGATGCGGTTGGTAGCTGTAGCGCCCGGTATGCAAAATTTGCAGGGCGATTTTGCCGCCTTCCTGATGTACGGCTTCGGTTATGGTGCGATGGTGCGGGATCTGGCTTGCGTCATTGAGCATTGCGCCGCCTTCCATGCCAACGCCTGTTAAATCTGGTGCAATACCGCCGCTGACAATCAACGCCACGCCATGACGGGCGCGTTCCGCGTAAAACGCTGCCAGCCGTTCAGCGCCGTCCGGGTATTCCTCCAGTCCCGTGTGCATTGAACCCATCAGTACTCGGTTTTTTAACGTGGTGAAGCCTAAATCCAGCGGGGCGAACAGCGACGGGTAGCTCATAAAATTGTCCAGTATGTAAAATAATTGTTATGTGGTCGGATGAGTTCTAATTTAGCCGTCGCCGGAGAAAAGGGAAAAGGGGAGTGCGGGGTTTGTGATGGGATTCAAAAAGAATACGCCCGGTGGTAACGCCGGATGCAACGCTTGCCGCGTTTTATCCGGCCTGGGGGATTGCACATGTAGGGCGGATAAGGCGTTTACGCCGCATCCGCCAGCCATTGCAAATTACTGCTTACGGAAAAAATCGTTATACAACATATACAAATGCGCGGCACTCCAGGAGAAATTGGGTGCTCCTTGCTGCGCGCCAGTGAGCGGGTTGTAATTCTCCTGAATCGGACCATCGGCGGTTAATCCTTTGGCGTGCTGGAAGAACGTATCCGCCAGCTTCAGGGCATCATCGCGATAACCGTAACGCTCCATCCCTTTCAGACCAAACCAGAACTGATCCACCCACACGCGCCCGCGCCAGTAAATATCTGCGCCAAAGGCCGGATTGGTTAACGCCGCCGTTCCCAGCGGAACAAAGGTGTTGAACTCTTTAGGATCGAGCATCACCTTCACCACCGCGTCGGCGTTGGCCTGCGTTGCTGCACCGTTAAACAGCGGTGACCAGCCTTCTGGCCCTTTACCGCGCTCGACAATCGGTTTGCCCGCGCAGCCGTTCGCCAGTGGTTTATCTTCAATGCGCACGTCATAGTAGAATTGTGTAGTCGGGTCGAACATACAGGTGTTGATGTAGTCCGCGAGCTGCTGTGCCAACTGGCGATAGCGTTGGGCCTCTTCCGGCTTACCGAGTATGGTTGCCATCTCCGCCAGATAATGGTTATCGCTGTACATATAGCTGGCCTGATCCACCGACTCCTGCAATAGCGAGTAGCCCAGCAACGTTCCGTCCTGACTGCGGTTTTCGGCGAATTTCACCGTCCAGTCGCTACGTTTGCCGCCATTAGCGACATATTTATCCAGCTGTTCTTTGTCGATAAACCCAAAGACGGCGGCGTCATCACGACCTGATTCCCACGACGCAGCAACCTGTGCCGGAATTTCCAGACTGTCGTACTGGCCTTTCTCCACCACACGGGCGTAGTTGTTCAGCCCAGACTGCGTCTCTTCTTTGTCGCCTTTTTTCACCGTAAACAGCATCTCGCCGCTCTCGGTGTTGTGGGCTTTGTCGCGGGTCGCGCCATATTCCGGCACGCCGTTGCCGTTGTGATCGCGGTTACGTAACCACCAGTCGTGATAGGCCACCAGCTTCGGGTACATCTCTGCCAACCAGGCTTTATCCTGGGTGACGTTGTACACTTCCATCACCGACCAGGCGGCAAGGCTGGGTTTGGTATTACGTTCGTTCCAGTTGCCGCCATCGCCGCCACGCTCGGGGCTAAGGTTCCACGCTATCAGGTCGGGAACAAAGCCCACATCCTGCGGACGCACGCGGTCGCCGGGCTGGATCTGCCAGGAGAAGACCGCGCGGATATTCTCTTTGGCGATGTCCGGATTGAAATGCGCCATCGCAAACGCCTGCTTCCAGGTATCCCACGGCCAGGTCTGATTGCCGGAGAACCAGCGCCCAGTCACCGACGGCGTGACGGTGTTATATTTCACCGCACCGCCCGGTGAGCGCCAGTTACCGTTGAGCGTTTCGATCGCTTTCACCGCGACGCGCGTCTGTTCCGGCGTCGCATCCGGATTGGTTAACCCTTTCTTCAGATACTCTTCCCAGCGTTGCTGCGAGGCGGTGAGATAAAACGCCGGACGCGCCAGAATATCGCGGATCTGCATTTGCTCTTTGCTAACTTCCTGAGCGGTCAGCAGATGGGAATAGGTGGTGTAGAGCGTCGTCGAACCGTTGATATGCGCCTTACTGGTAAAGCGATTACCGTTGATTTCAGTCTGCACCGGCAGGGATTTATGCACCTGATATTCTGATTCACCGGAGGTCAGCAGATCCCAGGTGGCGCGCACTTTGCCAAAGGTGACTTTCAGGCCATCACGGGTGGCGCTGATTTTGCGCTGATAGTCAGGGTACTCGCCAGCAATGGTTTTATCGGAAAGCGGTTTCCCTTCTTTCGCTTCCAGTTTTTCCAGCAGTTCACCGTCCCACACCAGATCCAGCGGTTTATTGCTGGTGATTTTGGTTTCCAGTAGTGACATGCGCGGCGTGGCGAAGCGAAGAGTCATTTCGACCTGCACATCTTTTGCTGTCAGTTTTTGCACCAGCGCGCCGGGAATACTGTATGCCTCCAGCGTGAAGTCGACTTTCTTGCCGTCCTGCCAGACGGTCAGGCGGTCGAAATTGCTGGCCATAAAGTTGATGTATTCTTCCGTCAGCAGCGCAACGCCTGGAAAACCGCCCATGGTATTCGGGCCGTCTGGCAACAGATGACCATGCCAGGCTCCGAGATCGAAAAACGGATTAAAACGCTGGTGATCGTCGTAATCGTAATCCTTCATGTACTGCGGCGCGCCAGTACGGTTAATCACGTTTTTATAATTGTCGGCGTCAGCGGCATGGGCGGAAAAACTTATCAGCAGAGCGCAGGTTACTGGCGTTAAAATAGTTTTTATTTTCATGAGATTACAGTCCTTATTACCAGTAAAAATATTGCATCAGGAAGATTTGGTCGCTGGGATCGTGAGAGGCATTTTTCATGTAGAAGCGGCTATCAAAAGCCGTTGCGAAACGTCCGCCGCCGTATTCGTACCAGATACCAAACTGCATGAAAGAGGTGGTTTCATCGTCAGCGTGGTCAGGGCGATGTTTGGCGTAGGTGTAAGCGGTGGAGAGATAAACGCCCTTTAACGCTTCATACATGGCGCTCACCATCATCCCGCTTTCACTTCCCGGTACGTCCAGCCCGTCGGCGCGTCCAGTATGGTGCCAGGCGCGAGCGGCAAAGTTAGGAGTAAGCAGGCCCGTGAGATAGAGCTGTCCTGTGCCGTCGGTGATTTCCAGACCGTTCATCCAGGTGATGCCTTCGGCAAGGTCATACTGGATGTAACCGTTCATCATTGCCGGATAGGTGTATTTGTCGTCGTAGCGATCGTACTTGCCAAAATGTAGCCAGGCTTTGCTTTCGTCATGATGTCCGGCAGGTGTGGCGGTAACGCTATAACGAAAGTTGCCGCTTAAGTTCTGCACCTTCAGCGCGGTCATAATGTCGCGGGTATTGGGAATGACGTAGCCCAGATCGGGGGTGAAATCGCCCCACCATTGCAGGTCATCCAGTGAGGAATCCTGACGCAGACTGAGCATGATTTCGGTGCCATCATTGGTACGATAACCGCCATAGAAACGGTTAATTCCGCCCTCGAAACCACCCCAGCTATGGTCTGGAACCCAGGCATTGCCGTCGTGGTCGGCCTGCACGGTCCAGCCTTCGCCGTAAATCAGGCCGAACTAGGATCCGTACTTCATCTCCAGGCCACCTTCAATATAGGTGCCGTCGCTGTATTTATGTTTATTCTCACCCTCTAAATCCATATATCCACCAACCCCTAATTCGCCGTAAAAACGAAATGAAGGAGAAGACATCGAGGTAATGGCGGGCGTTTTTGTGTCGTCATGTTCTGCCGGACGTACTTCTTCTCCTGCCGCAGAAAAGGCGTAGCAAAACGGCAGAGCAAGTAATGCTCTGCATGGTGCAGTGATTAATTTCATTGTGTTAATCCATGAGCTAAAGAAAAAATACAGCCTTTTATCGTTGTAATTATAAAAATATAAAGGCAGAAACTATTTTCCCTCTCCTCATCCAGGAAGAGGGAAAATGCCTGCTCATTTTTTATTAGTCTGCTTAATCAACATTGCTGGCTGGCGTCGCTTCAATATGGCGCTCTTCAGCCGTTAATCCCTTTATATATTTACTGTATTTCCACCACGCAAAGCCGAGGAAGATAACAATACCGCCGACGTTATAAAAAATGATGGTCAGAATATTCGCGCCAGTCGGGAATGTCGAAGCGACAAACCCTACGGCAAATATCGCAATCAGCATTGAAACAACGATAATACCGGTGCGGCGGGAGCCCATACGGAAATCGCGTGGCAGGTGATCTAATTTGGCGCGTAAATTCAGGTAAGCCAGCATGATGAATAACGGCGGAAGCATGGACGCTGCGGCGGTCATATTAATAATGGTATTCATCAGATCCTGCACGGTATTGGAACCGAGCATCGGGATAATCATCAGCGGGATGACGATCAGGAACTGGATCCACGCTGCGCGCGCCGGAACGCCGTTTTCGTTCAGTTCGACGGTTTTCTTACCAAAGATGCCTTCCGGGATTTCGGAGAAGAAAATTTTCACCGGCGTTGCGGTCCACATCAGCAGGGAACCGAACATCGCGGTAAAGGACACCAGACCGACAAAGCGATTCATCAACGCTTCCGGCAGACCAAAATACGCCGCCATACCGTGGAATACCTGCACCGATCCGCCAGTAAATTTCAACTCTTTGCTGCTGACGAAGACGTTAATCAGCACCGAGGAGACGGAATACAGTACGCCGATAAAAATCCCGGCGAGGATGATCACTTTAACGAACGATTTCGAACCGCCTTTGACGTCGTTAACGTACACAGCGACGGACTCCGCGCCACCTGCGGCCATAAAGATCCAGGTGGTCACGCCGAGGAACGCCCAGTTGAAGTTCGGGATCATCGCGTCAACGGTGATCGGATCGGCAGGCTGTACGCCGCCAACCAGCGCCGTGCCTGCCAGTAAAATGTAGGAGAGCGTTAACAGCAGCATCAGCGTTGAAGTGACGGAGGTGATTGGCCCCAGCATTTTCGCCCCGTTGGTGGAAACCCATGTGGAGAAGGCGAACAGCACCATACTGATAATGGTGGTGGCAACCGGTGTCATAATATATTCGTAGCCGAGGAAGGCATACGAAGCATAAGCAATAACGCGCGGCAACAGCGAGGTGAAAAAGAACAGGTTTACGAACCAATAGGTATAGGCAGTAATAAATGCCCAACGTCCGCCCAGCGAACTTTTTACCCACGCGTAGACACCAGCTTCTGAGTTTTTATTTAACGAAACAAATTCTGCGATGATCAGACAGAAGGGAATAAAATAAAAAATCGTCGCGAGGAAAAACATCGGTGCCGAGGCCAGTCCAAGCTCAATATTATTATTGATAACGTTGTTAAAGCTGTAAACTGCGGCAAAAGTCAGCGAGAGTAAGCCGAATTTGCCGATTGTATTACGTTTGGTATCAGACATAACACATCTCCGAAAATGTGTAGGGTAGCGGTGGCGGCAAACTCCTTTTGCCGCCGTAGTTGTTATTTGTTATGGAAATAACCATCTTCGATGGTGACTTTGAGAACCACTTTTTTGACCGCGTTATTGCAGATAAACCGATACGCTTCATGGATATCGCAAATAACGATTTGCCCTTCGTGGACCTCAACGGTTTCTCCGCAGCCTTTTAAATATTCACGGTCAGTTTCATCACGATAATATTCCACTACCTGTAATGTCTCTTTCGTCGCATATTCAATTTTTTGCTGCCCTTGCAGGTAGTAATGCACTTCAAAATAGCGTCGATGTCCGGTAAATAGCGCATCGGTCGCGGAGTCATTTTCCACACGGTAGGTCAATGAATCACCGATGGAGTGGGCGACGCTAGGCTGAATGTTGTCGATATTTTCAATCGCTTCAACGCAGCGTTGCCACTTCTTGCCAGAGGCGTAAATCTGGCGGAACTGTTCTAAGTTATCGATGATCCTCATTGCTTATTCTCGCTGTGCAAATTCGTGGAAAAGAACCCTGCGCCGAACTCATACGACGCCAGGCTTTGCGCGGTAGCTTCTCCGCCAGAAACCGGCAGCAACGTAAAGCCGTAGCTGAAGTCACGGAACCAGACGCGCCAGGAGTCCAGCACCTCGCTGCCCCAGGAGTTGGAGCCGAGGCCAAGCAGCTGGTGGTCGAGATTCAGGGTGATGTCATCACTGCGCTGCAACTCGTTACAGTGCTGGGCAGCGTGGATGTTTTCCTGGGTGTAGTGCCAGGCACTGAAGTTAATTGGGCGCTGCGGAACCACCAGCAGACCGTTGCCGTGGCGGTTAGTCAGTGCCGTCCAGCGGACATGCTGACGGTTGCCGTTGTTCTGCGGGAAGGGATAGTTCTCGAACATGGCATCGACGGTGCTGCGCCAGATATCGATGATGTTAGCCTGCTGGCTGTCGGCGTAGTTTTCGCCCGGTCCACGACCGTAATACGCCACCTGATCGTATTCGCCGTTAATCCCCATAGTGAAACCGATGCACGGAATGATGTGCGGATAGTCGCCG
Source organism: Escherichia sp. WS547 (assembly GCF_046486065.1). Classification (NCBI taxonomy): domain Bacteria; kingdom Pseudomonadati; phylum Pseudomonadota; class Gammaproteobacteria; order Enterobacterales; family Enterobacteriaceae; genus Escherichia; species Escherichia sp. WS547. The sequence continues at coordinate 187,088 of NZ_JBJQMA010000003.1, forward strand.
TAACGCTCGCCGGAAAGCGCCACGTTAACCTGGCCATCGGCAGCGATGCGCCAGATGTAGGTGCAGCGCATCCCGAAATCAAACACCGGCGGGGCAATAACCGTGCGGCTGATGATCAACACTTCACCATCGCTCTGTTCTACGGCAAAGTCGCGCAGATGTTCCTGCATGATCTGCAAATGATTCGGTTGCCACAGCCCTTCGTACTCCTGCTTGTGGTTGTCGATCATCGGCTTGAAGAAGTTGATCTTTGGCTCGCGGGTCAGCAGCGACTCGCCATTTACCTGCCAGGATGTCGGTTTGCCACTCATTTTTGAGAAGGTGATCGCGAAGTTGTAGCCGCGAACGGTGCAGCTCAAACGATCGTCTTCCAGCGTCAGCGGACGCGCATTATTTGGTGCGAAAGGCACTGGCTGCGCGGTGTTTTCCTTCAGCGGGAACTGATAAGTGGCGATAGAATGCCCGGCTTCGCTGTAGCGGGTGCGGGAATCTTTGGTCACCGTAATGTTGAGGAACGCTTCGCGGGCGTCCAGCTGCGGCAGCGTGATCTGTAAGGGGGCTTCGCTATTCGGCGCAACGTCGCGCAGTTTAATCTGCTGCGTCGCGAGCGTTTCACCTTCGGCGCGCACCTCTGCGTGCAGGGTGTAGTCATCAAGCGTGGTAAACCACAGTTTATTTTCGACTTTCAGCTCGCCGCGAGTCAGATCCAGCGCGTGGATTTTTACTGGCGCGATAACCTGTTTGTACTCTTTCAGGCCCGGTCCCGGCGTCTGATCGGAATAGATCAAACCATCAAGACAGAAGTTATAGTTGTTGGGATAGTCGCCGTAGTCGCCGCCGAATTTATACCAGACATTGCCGTTGTCATCCTGCGCCTGGATCCCGTGGTCGCACCATTCCCAGACATAATGTCCCTGAATGCAATCGTGCTTATAGAAGACGTTCTGGTACTCCGTCAGCCCGCCCGGTCCGTTCCCCATCGCATGAGCATATTCACAGATGATGCGCGGCTTCGGATGCGGGTATTCACCAAACTCATTCATCAGCGGCACGCGGGTGTACATGGTGGAAATAATATCGACCACTTCAGCATCGCGATCTTCTTCGTAATGCACCAGTCGCGTGTCATCCAGCGCCTTCGCCGCATGGTACATCGCGCGGATGTTACAGCCATAGCCGGATTCATTGCCCAGCGACCAGATGATGATCGAAGGATGGTTTTTCTGCGCGTGAATATGGCGAACAATGCGCTCGACGTAGACTTTTTCCCACTGCGGATCGTCGGTAATACGGCTGATATCGCCGACGTTAGCAAAGCCGTGCGATTCGACGTCGGTTTCCGCCATCACAAACAGGCCGTAGATATCACACAGTTCGTAAAAACGCGGATCGTTCGGGTAGTGAGCGGTACGCACGGAGTTGATGTTGTGCTGCTTCATCAACTGGAGATCTTTCTCGACGCGATCCATTCCAACGGCGCGGCCTTTGCGATGATCGTTGTCGTGACGGTTGACGCCGTGCAGCATCACATAACGGTTATTGATCCAGAACAGACCGTCGCGCACTTTGATATCACGGAAGCCAACGCGTTGTGGCACCACTTCCAGAACGTTGCCGTCGGCGTCTTTCAGCGTCATGACCAAATGGTAAAGATAAGGGGATTCTGCTGACCATTGCTGCGGCTGTTCGACAGTAAAAGCAAAGCTGGCGCTGGTCAGTTTTTCAATTGCCAAATGATCAATGGCGCTACTGTGCACCACGCGTTCGCCATCAAACAGGGTATATTCCAGCGTTGTGACGACAGGGGAGGCGGCGAGATTTTCCAGCACCACTTCGCAGGAAAGCGTGGCATCGCAATAGGCTTCGTCAAAGTCGGTACGAACGGTGAAATCGTTAATATGCGTGAGTTGTTTTCCGACCAGATAAACATCGCGGAAAATCCCCGCCGACCACCACATATCCTGGTCTTCCACGTAGGTGGAATCCGCCCACTGCATCACGCGCACACACAACAGGTTGTCGCCAGTTTTAACCATCGCGCTGATGTCAAACTCTGCGGTCAGGCGACTGCCCTTGCTGAACCCCACATACTGACCGTTAACGTAGACTTCAAAATAGGTTTCGACGCCGTCAAATTTGATCAGCGTCTGTTTACCCTGCCAGCCGTCGCTGAGGGTGAAAATACGTTGATAGGCACCGGTTGGGTTATCGCTGGGGACAAACGGCACATCGATGGGGAACGGAAAACCTTCGTCGGTATATTGCAGTTTGCCGTGACCTTCCATTTGCCACATGGCGGGGACGGTAATATGCCCCCAGTCAGCCATTAACTCAGAGGTGAAGGCTTCTGGCACTTGCAGCGGATGGTCAAAAAAGTGGAAATTCCACTGACCGCTTAAGGGCAGAAACAGGCTGCTGGTTTCACGGGCAAAGGTACGCGCTTGCGCAACAGAATCATATGAAAAAAAGTACGCACGCGGCGCAAGTCGGTTTTCGTGGGTGAGCTGAATGTTTTCCCAGCGATTCATAGGGCCTCCCGGTAGAGAGAAATCGGAACCATTCATGGTGATGGTAGTTTGTGTAATTGCTGGGGAGTTTAGTAAAATTTTTACTAAAAAGTAGCAGGTAAATGCATTTACTTTAACTGGATCACGAAAATAAACGGCAGCACTGTCCGGCAAAAACGATTGCCGGACAGTGTGTAAGGGGATTTAACGGGTCGTGCCGCGCAGTTTTAATTTGCTGGGAACGAAGACTAACAGCGGCAGCGCGCGACCATCGCGGGCTTTTTCATACACTAGGTTAACGCCCTGGCTTCCCATCATTTCGGAATGGATGCGCACGGTGGAGAGCGGCGGAAAGGTAAATCGCGCGGTGGGGATATCATTAACGCTGATAAGCGAAATATCCTGTGGGATGTTCAGGCCACGTTCATGAATCGCCCGCAGTACGCCGATAGCAATGGAATCGGAAGCAACAAACAGTGCCTTCGGATAGTCTTCCCGCGCCAACATTTGTTTTGCCAGTTCATAGCCCGACGAACTGGAAAAGCCTCCGCGCCAGATATCCTCTTCGCGTACCACTTGTTTCAGTCGGCCAGATTCCGCAAAGGCGACCTCACGAATATCCGCCTTGCCAGGCTCATCTTCACCGCCAATAAAACCAATGCGATTAACGCCCTGGTTGATATAGAAGTCGATGATTTCTTTACTGATGCGTGCCAGATCGATATCCACCGCATCGTAACCGCTGCCGGGTTCGTGAAAGTCGATAAAACAGATATTGTCGGTCAACGCACAGGCGGCGGCGCGCAGGGCGGGCGTGGGTTTGCCGACAATTAAAATACCGGTGACGTTTTTAATGTCTGGTAATCCGCTGTGTTCATAACAGTTGGTCAGTTCGATCGCCAGCTTTTCGCACTGAGTTTCAATGCCGTGGCGGATCGCCAGATAGTAAGGATCGTTGATCTCCAGCTCCTGTTGGTAGCTGTAGATAGCCAGAATATGGTGTTGGTTGACTGCACCTGTCTGGAGTTTACGGGCACTACTGGTCTTGTACTCCAGCTTTTCGGCGATCTCGAGAATGCGATGTTTCGTCTCTTCTTTCACATTCAATGTTGGATCGTCATTTAAGACCCTGGATACTGTCGCCAGGGATACGCCAGCTTCGATTGCGATGTCTTTTAGTGTTGCCATGTTTACCTTTTTTACTTTCCCTGATGTGCGCCCCCATTGTAGAGGAAGTGCTTATCGGGTCACCTGTTTTCAGTAAATAAAGCGCGTTTCTTTGACGCTGTAACGGTAACACAGCGGCTCACGAATGTGATCACGCCTGCATTCTCCATTTTTAGCCTACAGGATTGAGAAAAACTTTTGCTATAGTTTAGTAAAATTTTACCCGAAGGGAGGAAACAATGGAAACCGTGGCTTACGCTGATTTTGCACGTCTGGAAATGCGCGTCGGAAAGATTGTGGAAGTGAAACGCCATGAAAACGCCGACAAGCTGTACATCGTACAGGTTGATGTGGGGGAAAAAACACTGCAAACCGTGACTAGCCTGGTGCCGTACTACAGCGAAGAAGAGCTGATGGGGAAAACGGTGGTGGTCTTATGCAATCTGCAAAAAGCGAAAATGCGTGGTGAAACGTCGGAATGCATGCTGTTGTGTGCGGAAACCGATGACGGCAGTGAAAGCGTGTTGTTAACGCCGGAGCGGATGATGCCTGCGGGCGTTCGTATCGTATAAAACAATCGGATGGCGACGTCGAATCGCCATCCGATTTGATATTACGCTTCTTCGACACTTACTCGCATGGCCGCCAGCGCCTTACGCGCCGCTTTGATCACCAGTTCACACTGTTCAATGGTCAGTGTCAGTGGCGGTTCAATGCGGATCGTTTTGGCGTTATTGAGCGTTCCGGCCACCAGAACGCGCTGGCGGAACATCTCGCTGGCAAAGTTATAGCCGATTTCGTTATCAACAAACTCAATCGCCATTAACATCCCTTTACCACGCGCTTCCTGTACCAGATCGGGATATTCCCGCGCCAGTTGACGGAAACCGTCCAGCAACATATCGCCTTTTTGTTCAGCCTGAGCCGGTAAGTTTTGTTCCAGCAACACATTGATGGTCGCCAGCGCCGCCGCACAGGCCAGCGGGTTGCCGCCAAAGGTGGTGGTATGCAGGAACGGGTTGTCGAACAGGACTGAGAACACCTCTTCAGTAGCGATGGTTGCGCCAATCGGCATCACGCCGCCGCCGAGGGCTTTTGCCAGGCACAGGATGTCCGGCTGTACGTTCTCATGTTCGCAGGCGAACATCTTGCCCGTGCGCCCCATACCGGTTTGTACTTCATCGAGGATCATCAGTGCGCCGAACTCATCGCACAGCTTACGCACGGCGGTGAGATAGCCCGGCGGCGGCAGAATTACGCCACCTTCACCCTGAATCGGTTCGAGGATCACTGCAGCCACATCATCACCGGTTTTTTTGCACTCGCTAAGGGCCGTGCGCATGGCTTCGATATTGCCAAACGGTACATGACGGAACCCTGGCAGCAGCGGCATAAATGGTTTGCGGAAGGTCGATTTCGCCGTGGCCGACAGCGCGCCAAGTGATTTACCGTGGAACGCGCCGCTGGTGGCAATAAAAGTAAACTTGCCGCGCGGTGACTGATAAGCCTTCGCCAGCTTCAGCGCTGCTTCAACGGACTCGGTGCCGCTATTACAGAAGAAGCTGTATTTCAGTTTACCGGGCGTTAGCGCCGCAAGGGTTTTCGCCAGCATCGCCCGTAACGGATCGAGCAGCTCCTGGCTGTGCAGCGGTTGTTTCGCAAGTTGATTCTGTACGGCGGAAACCACAACTGGATTACGGTGCCCCACGTTGAAAATTCCAAAACCTCCAAGGCAGTCGATAAACTCCTGTCCCTGGGTGTCGACAAGCGTATTTAAACCTCCCGCTTGCCACTCTACGGCTCCGTAATCCCCGCCGGCGGTAACAGATTTGCGATACTCTAAAAACCCCGGATTGACATGCTCTTTGAAGTATTCAATCACCTCCCGGTTAAGTGCTTTCATCTCCTCATGATCTAGTGTTCGCTTCTCAATGAGATTCAGGGCGTGGGCGCTGCACGCTAAAGCCGATGCGCTCGAAGGTAACCTGTTCAAAATATGCTCCGGAGGCTCGCGTATCACATGATACCGATTTAAGTATTGCAGGGATTGCGCCACTCCGGCTGCGATCGCGAAAATCGGGATAAACACAAATGTGGTTATCATTTGCGCAATATTTAATGCTATTTGTTAACATCTGTTGTTATTTTGCACGGTTTTTGTCGGGTATGGATTTGGCGATTGCTGCGCAAATGCACACTTTCAGGGCAACAACTGCCTGATTTTTGGGCAAGATAATTAACGTTTTCGTATAGTAACAGAGTGAAAGTATTTTAAATCAAGGGATTAGATTTATGCTTTAATCGCAAATTGCGATCTAAATCAAATTAATCAGTTAAAGATAACCGCAGCGGGGCCGACATAAACTCTGACAAGAAGTTAACAACCATATAACCTGCACAGGACGCGAACATGTCTTCTCATCCGTATGTCACCCAGCAAAATACCCCGCTGGCGGACGATACCACTCTGATGTCCACTACCGATCTGCAAAGCTATATCACTCATGCTAATGACACTTTTGTGCAGGTGAGCGGCTATACCTTGCAAGAGTTACAAGGTCAACCGCACAACATGGTGCGTCACCCGGATATGCCAAAAGCGGCGTTTGCGGATATGTGGTTCACCCTGAAAAAAGGGGAGCCCTGGAGCGGCATCGTGAAAAATCGCCGCAAAAATGGCGACCATTATTGGGTGCGGGCCAATGCGGTACCGATGGTGCGCGAGGGAAAAATCAGTGGCTATATGTCGATTCGCACCCGGGCGACGGATGAAGAGATCGCGGCGGTAGAGCCGCTGTACAAAGCGTTGAACGCCGGACGTACCAGTAAGCGTATTCATAAAGGCCTGGTGGTGCGTAAAGGCTGGCTGGGTAAACTGCCTTCATTACCGCTTCGCTGGCGGGCGCGTGGCGTGATGACCCTGATGTTTATCTTGCTGGCGGTCATGCTTTGGTTTGTTGCTGCCCCAGTGGTGACGTATATCCTCTGTGCGTTAGTGGTATTGTTGGCAAGCGCCTGTTTTGAATGGCAGATTGTCCGCCCGATAGAAAATGTCGCCCGTCAGGCACTGAAGGTGGCGACCGGAGAGCGTAATAGTGTTGAGCATCTGAATCGCAGCGATGAGCTGGGGCTGACATTACGCGCGGTAGGGCAGCTTGGCCTGATGTGCCGTTGGCTAATTAACGATGTCTCAAGCCAGGTGTCCAGTGTCAGAAATGGCAGTGAGACGCTGGCGAAAGGCACCGATGAACTGAACGAACATACCCAGCAGACAGTTGATAACGTTCAGCAAACGGTGGCGACCATGAACCAAATGGCGGCGTCGGTGAAACAGAACTCTGCCACGGCGTCGGCTGCCGATAAACTTTCTATCACTGCCAGTAATGCGGCAGTGCAGGGCGGGGAGGCGATGACCACGGTGATCAAGACAATGGACGATATCGCCGACAGTACCCAGCGCATTGGCACCATTACTTCGCTGATTAACGATATTGCGTTTCAGACCAATATTCTGGCCCTGAATGCGGCGGTGGAAGCGGCACGAGCCGGCGAACAAGGCAAAGGTTTTGCAGTGGTGGCAGGGGAAGTGCGTCATTTAGCCAGCCGCAGCGCCAATGCTGCCAACGATATTCGCAAGCTGATTGATGCCAGTGCTGATAAGGTGCAATCCGGTTCGCAGCAGGTACATGCAGCCGGACGGACGATGGAAGATATTGTGGCACAGGTGAAAAACGTCACCCAATTGATCGCCCAGATTAGCCATTCAACGCTGGAACAGGCCGATGGGCTTTCCAGCCTGACCCGTGCAGTGGATGAGCTTAACCTCATCACCCAGAAAAATGCCGAGCTGGTGGAAGAGAGTGCGCAGGTGTCGGCGATGGTAAAACACCGCGCCAGCCGACTGGAAGACGCGGTGACGGTGCTGCATTAATCGATATGCCGGATCCGGTGTTTGATACACGATGCCTGATGCGATGCTGGCGCATCTTATCAGGCCTACGGGGTGTGTAGGGTACGCCGCATCCGGCAATCGGTGATTAATCCAGTTGCGTAATATCAAAAGCGGCGCGGTCGATCACCGCAATGATCTTTTTTATCTGCGCATCAGTGATATCGCTCTGGTTGACGCGTAAATCCAGCACCGCTTTAAAATTATCCAGCGCCCGCTTCATTTGCGGGTTCTGGCGGAGTGCAGCACCAACGCAACGCGCTTTGATGCGTTCTTCGATCATCTCCACCTGTTCGCGGTTTTCTTCCAGCCACTGCGCGCCCTGTTCGGTCAGTGCAATCTGCTTCTTACCACCTTCCTCTTCGCGGATGGTAATCAGCGACTGCTCCTGCAGAAAATCCAGCGTTGGGTAGATGACGCCCGGGCTTGGGGTGTAATTCCCCTGGGTTAGATTCTCAATCGCTTTAATCAATTCGTAACCGTGGCTGTCATCGCGCGAGAGAATATCCAGAATCACCAGACGCAATTCACCGTGACCAAAGAAACGCTGCCGACGACCGCCGCCGCGACCGTGGCGACCACCGCAGCATTGACCGTGTTCATGCTGGTGACCGTGTCCGCAGTGCTCATGTTCTGACTTCTCACCTTTGCAGCAGCCTTCATGGCGTGGCTGGCCTTCATGTTTACAACACCCTTCGTGATGATGGCTCATATCAGCCTCCTTTTGCTTAATTAGATATATCTAATTTATATCTGATATGAGCGCTTTTGCAAGTATAAAAATGATTTTTAAACGTGAATACACCTCACATCCAGGCCGGATAATTCGTTCACGCCGCATCCGGCAGCCTTGCTACGACGCTGAATGTCTTCTCATACTTCAGATATATCAGTTCTACAAATCGCTTGCATTTATCATGATTAACAATCATTATCATTTGCGAAATTTATTTAGATATATCTGATTACTATCACGAAGGCGATAACAATGAATAACTCCCCCCGCTACCCGCAGCGCGTTCGCAATGATCTGCGCTTCCGTGAATTGACTGTGCTACGCGCTGAGCGTATTAGCGCCGGTTTTCAGCGCATTGTCCTTGGCGGCGAGGCGCTGGACGGTTTTACATCGCGCGGCTTTGACGATCACAGCAAACTCTTCTTTCCTCAATCTGATGCTCACTTTGTGCCGCCAACGGTAACGGAAGAGGGCATCATCTGGCCGGAAGGACCACGCCCACCGTCGCGTGACTATACGCCGCTGTATGACGAACTACGCCATGAACTGGCGATTGATTTCTTTATTCACGACGGTGGCGTCGCCAGCAGCTGGGCAATGCAGGCGCAACCGGGCGATAAACTCACGGTGGCAGGTCCGCGCGGTTCGCTGGTGGTGCCAGAGGATTACGCGTATCAGCTGTATGTCTGCGATGAATCCGGAATGCCCGCACTGCGCCGCCGCCTGGAAACGTTGAGCAAACTTGCTGTTAAACCGCAAGTTAGCGCACTGGTTAGCGTGCGGGATCACGCCTGCCAGGATTATCTCGCGCACCTTGATGGTTTTAATATCGAATGGCTGGCGCATGATGAGCAGGCGGTAGATGCGCGTCTGGCGCAGATGCAAATCCCTGCCGATGATTACTTCATCTGGATAACCGGCGAAGGCAAAGTCGTTAAGAATTTAAGCCGCCGCTTTGAAGCGGAACAGTATGACCCACAGCGGGTACGTGCAGCGGCTTACTGGCACGCAAAGTAACTGATATATAAAAAGAAAAAGGCTGACGATTTCTCGTCAGCCTTTGCTATATCTGGTGGCCCCTGCTGGACTTGAACCAGCGACCAAGCGATTATGAGTCGCCTGCTCTAACCACTGAGCTAAGGGGCCATGGTAGCGGATTATAAAGTAACTCCGTGTCGCAATCCAGCCATTACCGCGCGCCTGCTGTTTTTATAAACAATGTATTTTCAATCCGTTATACTTTTCCTGGTGATGTTAGAAAGGAGTAAATATGGTTGAGGATATTTTGGCTCCAGGGTTACGGGTCGTGTTTTGCGGTATCAACCCTGGGCTTTCATCCGCCGGGACTGGTTTTCCCTTTGCTCATCCGGCAAATCGCTTCTGGAAGGTGATATATCAGGCCGGGTTTACCGACCGTCAGTTGAAGCCGCAGGAGGCACAGCATCTGCTGGATTATCGTTGTGGCGTCACCAAACTGGTAGACCGTCCAACGGTGCAAGCCAATGAAGTTTCAAAGCAGGAGCTACACGCAGGCGGGCGTAAGCTGATTGAAAAAATTGAAGATTATCAGCCGCAGGCGTTGGCGATTCTGGGCAAACAAGCATATGAACAGGGATTCAGCCAGCGCGGTGCACAGTGGGGGAAACAAACGCTCACCATTGGTTCGACGCAGATTTGGGTGCTGCCAAATCCCAGTGGTTTAAGTCGCGTTTCACTGGAGAAACTGGTTGAAGCGTATCGCGAGCTGGACCAGGCGCTGGTAGTGCGTGGGCGATAAAAAACGCCACCGAAAAGGTGGCGTTTGTGCAGAGGGCCTAGTGCCGGGTGCGGCGTAACGCCTGATCCGGCCTACCGATTAATCGTCCAGGAAGCTACGCAGCACTTCAGAACGGCTCGGGTGACGCAGTTTGCGCAGCGCCTTCGCTTCGATCTGACGGATACGTTCGCGGGTAACGTCGAACTGTTTACCCACTTCTTCCAGCGTGTGGTCGGTGTTCATATCGATACCGAAACGCATACGCAGAACTTTTGCTTCACGCGCGGTCAGGCCAGCCAGCACGTCGTGCGTTGCCGCACGCAGGCTTTCGGTGGTCGCAGAATCCAGCGGCAGCTCGAGGGTGGTATCCTCGATGAAATCCCCCAGATGCGAATCTTCATCATCACCGATCGGCGTTTCCATGGAGATTGGCTCTTTGGCGATCTTCAGCACTTTGCGGATCTTGTCTTCCGGCATCAGCATACGTTCAGCCAGTTCTTCCGGCGTCGGTTCACGGCCCATCTCTTGCAGCATCTGGCGAGAAATACGGTTGAGTTTGTTGATAGTCTCAATCATATGCACCGGAATACGGATGGTGCGCGCCTGATCCGCGATAGAACGGGTGATCGCCTGACGGATCCACCAGGTTGCGTAGGTGGAGAACTTGTAACCACGGCGGTATTCGAATTTATCAACCGCTTTCATCAGGCCGATGTTACCTTCCTGAATCAGGTCAAGGAACTGCAAGCCACGGTTGGTGTATTTCTTGGCGATAGAAATAACCAGACGTAAGTTCGCTTCAACCATCTCTTTCTTCGCACGGCGGGCTTTTGCTTCACCGATGGACATACGACGGTTGATATCTTTAACCTGCTCGATGGTCAGGCCGGTTTCTTCTTCAATCTGCTGCAGTTTCTGCAGGGCGCGATGCACTTCTTCAGAGACATCGTGCAGTTTTTCCGACCACGGCTTGTTCATCGCAATTGCCGCGTTGAACCAGGTATCGCTGGTTTCGTTGCCGGTAAACAGGGTAATGAAGTTTTTCTTCGGCATTTTGCACTGCTCAACACAGAGCTTCATGATCAGACGTTCTTGCGTACGAACGCGGTCCATCATGACGCGCATGCTGTTGACCAGGTAGTCAAACTGCTTCGGCACCAGGCGGAACTGTTTGAATACTTCAGACAGTTTCAGGATCTCTTCCTGAGCGGCAGCGTGACTGCGACCTTTCGCTTTGATGGTGTCACGCGTTACAACGTACTGAGCGCGCAGTTCCGCAAATTTTTCACGAGCCAGTTCCGGGTCGATGCTGTTGTCATCATCGGCGCTGTCGTCATCGCCATCTTCTTCGTCTTCATCTTCGTCATCGTCCAGATCTTCCTGGGAAAGCTCAGAACCGACGTGAGTGGCGGTAGGTGCCAGATCTTCTTCTGCGTTCGGGTCAACAAAGCCGGTGATCAGATCGGACAGACGCGCTTCTTCTGCTTCAACACGATCGTACTGTTCCAGCAGATAGGTGATCGCTTCCGGATATTCAGCAACGGAGCATTGAACCTGGTTGATCCCGTCTTCAATACGCTTAGCGATGTCAATTTCGCCTTCGCGGGTCAACAGTTCAACGGTGCCCATTTCACGCATGTACATGCGTACCGGGTCAGTCGTGCGCCCGATTTCAGATTCCACGCTGGAAAGCACCTGCGCGGCGGCTTCGGCAGCATCTTCGTCCGCGGTGTTTTCAGCCAGCATCAGATCATCGGCATCCGGTGCTTCTTCCATCACCTGAATGCCCATGTCGTTGATCATTTGGATGATGTCTTCGATCTGATCTGAATCGACGATATCTTCCGGCAGATGGTCATTGACCTCGGCATAGGTCAGATAGCCTTGCTCCTTACCACGGGTGACAAGAAGTTTCAGCTGTGACTGCGGGTTTTGCTCCATAAGACGGTATCCACACTTATTTCATGAGGTTGGTGTTGGGCGATTGACCCGATGTCCTTCAGCCGTTAACGCTGAAATCCAACGGTTGTTTACCGCCAACGATAATTACGAGGGCGTACTTATATATTTGCCGCTGCCTCTCAGTGCGGCTGTCGGGGGCTTCCCGATCGCTCTTCGGCACTTAAGCCGTTAAATCACTTTTTCGCCAGCTCCTGGTTTAATGTCCAGAGCTCCAGGCGTTCTTCGTTGCTTAAACCATGCGTGCGCTCACGAGCGATTAACTCTTCCTGGCGCAGTTCAAGCAGCGAATCAAACATATGGTTGAGTGAGTCGGTGAAGGTTTGCTCAGCAATATTCTTATCTGCTATATCGTCCCACATCGACAGTTTTTCAAGGGTGGCAGCATTATTTGTACCACGATAGTGCTCTAAAAGTTGCCCGGTGGTCAGACCTGGCTGAGAGAGACAAGTGTTGACCAGTTCTCTGAATAAGCCAAGTCCAGGGAGCTTATTTTCATCCAGATTCTCAAGCGGCGGGACCAACGTCGCTAATTCTGGATTTTGCACCAGCAACCCTATAAGTATACGCATGGTCGTGCGTTTTAGCTGCGGAACAGGGCGAGAAACGCCGCTCTCTGCCGCTTTTGGCATTAATCGTTCAAGCTGGCTGTCATCAAGTATGCCTAATTTGTTGCCTAATTCCTGACGAAGATATATTCGCAGCGTTTCGCCCGGCACTTGCGATATCAATGGCAGTGCCAGCGTACTCAAACGTGCGCGCCCGTCAGGGGTACTCAGATCAACTTGCGGCATCAGGCTGTTAAACAGAAATGCGGAGAGCGGCATCGCCTGCTCCATCCGCGCTTCAAACGCTTGTTTACCTTCTTTTCGTACCAGCGTGTCAGGGTCTTCGCCATCAGGCAAAAACATAAAGCGTAGCTGACGACCGTCTGTCATGTAAGGCAGCGCCGTTTCCAGCGCTCGCCAGGCGGCATCGCGGCCTGCACGGTCGCCGTCATAACAGCAAATGACATTGTTGGTCGCGCGGAACAACAGTTGTATGTGATCGGCGGTGGTTGACGTACCTAACGACGCAACGGCGTAATTAATGCCGTATTGCGCCAGCGCCACCACGTCCATATAGCCTTCGACCACAAGCAGACGATTGGGTTCAGCGTTATCCTGCTGCGCTTCATAAAGACCGTAAAGCTGGCGGCCTTTATGGAAAATGTCCGTTTCCGGCGAGTTCAGGTATTTGGGGGTATCGTTGCCCAGCACGCGTCCACCAAAACCAATCACCCGACCGCGTTTATCACGAATGGGGAACATCACCCGCTCGCGGAAACGGTCGTAACTGCGCCCCTGATCGTTAGTGACCAACATGCCCGCATCAATCAATGACTGGCGATTTTCTGGATTGCCGCCAAACCGCTTCAGGACGTTGTCCCAGCCGGGGGGCGCAAAACCAATCGCAAAGCGGGCGATAACCTCGTGGCTTAATCCGCGTTTTTCCAGATACTGGCGCGCAGACGTGGCAACAGGTTGCTGTAAAGATTGTTGGTAAAACGTATTCAGACCGTCCATCAACTGATAAAGCGTTTGCCGTTGATGGCGCTCGATCTGGCTGGGGCCGCTACCTGCTTCAAATGGCACTTCAAGATTGTGCATTGCCGCCAGCTCTTCGACCGTTTCGACGAACTCAAGCTTGTCGTAGTTCATCAGGAAGTCGATCGCGTTGCCGTGCGCGCCACATCCAAAGCAGTGGTAAAACTGTTTCTCACCGTTAACGGTGAATGACGGGGTTTTCTCGTTGTGGAATGGACAACACGCGTGGAAATTCTTGCCCTGCTTTTTCAGCTTCACACGGGCATCGATCAGATCGACGATGTCAGTGCGTGCCAGCAGATCATTAATGAATACGCGTGGGATTCGTCCAGCCATAGGCCCCGATTTTTAGCAATTCATAAACGAAAATAAGCCGCGCATTCCTTTCGGAAGCACGGCCTTACAACTACAACTCGGTCTGATCGGAGAGCAACGCTCTCGGGGAATTAGTACAGACGAGTGCGGCGTGCGTTTTCGCGAGCCAGTTTCTTCGCGTGACGTTTCACTGCAGAAGCTTTAGCGCGCTTACGTTCGGTAGTCGGTTTTTCATAGAACTCACGACGACGAACTTCCGCCAGAACACCTGCTTTTTCGCAGGAACGCTTGAAGCGACGCAGAGCTACGTCGAACGGCTCGTTTTCACGTACTTTAATTACCGGCATGTGCCTCTCACCTTTGATTAATTCGGTTTGCCGCTGGCATCAACGCCAGCTTATTTCAAAATGGTGCGGAATTTTACTGCAATTGCTGCTGCTTTGTAAAGCACCGCGGCCTTTTTTGAAAGGGACTTTTATAAGGGTGAGGAGTATACACGAGGCTTTCTCCAGGGGCGAACAAAGTTTTACATCAACCCGCATTGGTCCTACACTGCGCGGTAATAAAGCGAGGTAAAACAAGTCATGCGTGTACTGGGTATTGAAACTTCCTGCGATGAAACCGGCATCGCCATTTACGACGATGAAAAAGGTTTGTTAGCCAACCAATTGTATAGTCAGGTGAAATTGCACGCTGACTACGGCGGCGTCGTGCCTGAACTGGCCTCCCGCGATCACGTGCGTAAAACCGTACCGTTGATCCAGGCGGCGCTAAAGGAGTCAGGTTTAACGGCAAAAGACATTGATGCTGTGGCCTATACCGCAGGCCCTGGATTAGTCGGCGCGCTGCTGGTTGGCGCGACCGTGGGGCGTTCTCTGGCGTTTGCCTGGGACGTTCCGGCGATCCCGGTACACCATATGGAAGGGCATCTGTTAGCGCCGATGCTGGAAGATAACCCACCGGAATTTCCGTTTGTCGCGCTGCTGGTTTCCGGCGGTCATACGCAGTTAATCAGCGTGACTGGCATTGGTCAGTACGAGCTGCTCGGCGAGTCTATCGATGATGCGGCTGGTGAAGCGTTTGATAAAACCGCGAAGCTGCTGGGGCTGGATTATCCTGGCGGGCCATTACTGTCGAAAATGGCGGCTCAGGGTACTGCCGGGCGCTTTGTCTTCCCGCGCCCGATGACCGACCGTCCGGGGCTGGATTTCAGCTTTTCTGGTCTGAAAACCTTCGCGGCAAATACCATTCGTGATAACGGCACCGACGACCAGACGCGTGCTGATATCGCCCGCGCCTTTGAAGATGCGGTGGTCGATACGTTGATGATTAAGTGTAAGCGAGCGCTGGATCAGATGGGCTTTAAGCGACTGGTAATGGCAGGTGGCGTGAGTGCTAACCGCACGTTACGGGCGAAGCTGGCTGAAATGATGAAAAAACGCCGTGGCGAAGTGTTCTACGCGCGTCCGGAATTTTGTACTGATAACGGCGCGATGATCGCCTATGCCGGAATGGTGCGGTTTAAAGCAGGCGCGACGGCGGATCTTGGCGTTAGCGTGCGTCCGCGCTGGCCGCTGGCAGAGTTACCGGCCGCGTAAAACTATTAGGTGCCGGAGAGTCACTTCCGGCACCGTCCTCACTTAAAGCAACACCATGGGCATCCACAGTAAGCCGGTAATCACCAGCAACACGAGGAATATCAGCCCAAAAATTGCCCCCAGTCGCCAGTAATCCACCGTTGGCAGATAACCACTACCGTAGTAAATCGGACTGGGTCCGGTGGCGTATGGCGTAAGAATGCTCCCCAGACCAATTGCCGCGCCAACCATCAGGCAGAACACGGGAAGCGGGATTTCCGGCATCGCCAGCGCGGCGGCAATCATCATCGGCGCGAGAGCGGAGGTATACGCCGTGGCGCTGGCAAAGAAGTAGCGCAGCAGATAAAAGACCACAATCAACGCCACCATCACCATCGTTGGCGAATAACCGTTTAAGCTGCCTGCTAACAGTTTGCCAAACCAGCTAATAAAACCGGTGTTGTTGAGTCCGGTAGCGAGGGTGATAAGCGAGGCCAGCCAGAAGAAAACGTTCCACGCCGCTTTATTACTGACAATGTCGTCCCAACTGATAATGCGCAGAAGCAGCATCAGCGCCACCACGCTGTAACCGACCATCGCGGCATCGATATAATCACCGCCGAAAATCCACAGCACCAGCGCGCCTACCATCAGCCCCAGCATCCGTTTTTCACGCGAACAGAGCGGGCCCATTGCCTGCAGTTCCGTCTCTGCCCAGCGCGGCACCTGATCACCAGACTTCAGTACCGGCGGGTACAGCACGTAAGCCAGCCAGGGAACCAGCAGAACCAGTAAAATACTGAGCGGCAACATCCCGAGGAACCAGTCGCCCCAACTCAGTGTGGCGTGAGATGCGCTTTTCATCAGGCCAATTAACAGCAAGTTAGGTGCCATCGCCGTCAGGAAAATGGCGCTGGTCACGCAGTCGGCAACAATCCCCATCCACATGATGTACGAGCCAATGCTGCGCGAACTGCTGTCGTTTGGTTGTGATTGATAGAGCGGTGGCAGGTTACGGATGATGGGATAGATAATCCCCGCACCGCGCGCCGAGTTGGACGGTGTTACAGGTGCCAGGATCAGCTCGGAGAACATCACCGCATAGCCGAGAAACAGCGTACGATGCCCCATCTTTTTCACCAGAATCAGCGCAATGCGGCGTCCAAGCCCGGTTTTTTCATAGCCTGTGCCAAACATAAAGGCGGCGAAAATCAGCCAGATAACCGAATTAGAAAAACCAGAAACCGCCCACGAGAGGGATTTGGCGGTGAACTTAAAACCTGGTTGGGCGAGCTGCTCCGGGCTAAACAGCAGCCACGGCGAGAGAATGGCGATAATGGAGATACCCACCATCGCCACCACGGCCCCCGGCACGGGTTCGAGGATCAGTCCAACGATCACGCCAGTAAAAACGGCAAAGTAGAGCCAGGTATGACTCTCCAGCCCTGCGGGAACCGGAATTAGAGCAATAATGGCGATGACCGCCAGCGGCGCAAGGTATCGCCACCATTCAGTGGAAGGTTTCATCGTGTTATGCCTGCGAAAAAGGAGAGGGGGTGAGCCTCTCCGGGAGGGTTATTTGATGTAGTGGACGTGCTCGCAAATCTCTTCCACGATGGGATCGCGGCGTTCGGCGAACAGCTTTTTGTTTTCGGCTATCAGGTTGTTGCCGTGGGTATCAATAGAGACAATCAGCGGACCGAACTCTTTGACCCGGCAGACCCACAGCGACTCCGGCATCCCGAGTTCTGTCCAGTGCACTTCTTCAATCTCTTCCACCTGGGTTGCCGCCAGTACTGCGCAGCCTGCCGGGAAAATCACATGTAGCGCCTTGAATTTCTGACAGCCTTCTTCGGTCAGCGGCCCCATTCCGCCTTTGCCGACCACCAGTTTCACGCCGGTCTGTTCGATAAATTCACGTTCAAAACTTTCCATACGCATACTGGTTGTCGGGCCGACGGATACCATCTCCCATTTGTCGCCGTTTTTGCGCACGATGGGGCCAGCGTGGAAAATCGCTTTGCCGTTGAGATCGTAAGGGATCGGACGTTTCAGTTCGATCAAGCGGCGGTGACAAACGTCGCGGCAGGTTACCAGCGTACCGGTCAGGTAGATCACATCGCCGACGCGAATATCTTGCAGATCTTCAGCTTTGATCGGGGTTGTCAGGATCTTTTTCATAACGCGCTCCGGGTGTGAGACAGATTTTCAAAGGTGAGATCGGCATGAACCAGCAGTGTGCCGCGACGATGCGCCCAGCAGCCTGTAGAAACAGCAACGCCGATGGTTGACGGATGGCGGGCGGCAGATTCGATATGTACGCCCATCACTGAACTGTTGCCAGTCAGCCCTTGTGGACCAATCCCCAAACGGTTGAGTCCTTCTTCCAGGCGTAGCTCCAGCTCTGCCGCTTTCGGATTGGGGTGGCGGCTGCCAATCGGGCGCAAAATGGCTTTACGCGAGAGCACTGCGGCGGTTTCCACCGAGGTGGCGATGCCCACGCCTACCAGTACCGGTGGACAGGCGTTTACGGCGAGGGTGGAAATATTTTCGAAGACGAATTTCACTACGCCTTCGTAGCCTTCTGACGGCATTAACACTTTCGAGCGGCCAGGTAGCGTGCAGCCGCCGCCTGCCATGTAAACTTCGATTTCCGCATCGTCACCGTCGGGGACGATATCCCAGGTGACCCACGGTACGCCGCTGCCGGTATTTTTGCCGGTGTTCACTTCGTCAAAAATTTCCACCGCGTTGTGGCGCAGTGGCGCTTTGACGGTTGCTTCTTCCACAGCTTGCTTAAGAATGCTTTGCAGCTCGCCAAGCAGCGGGAAACGGGAACCGACTTTAACGAAGAACATAATCTCCCCGGTGTCCTGACAGGCAGGACGATTCAGGTCGATTGCTTTTTGCATGTTGTCGAACATCGTGTGGTAGATGATTTTCCCCATCGACGACGTTTCGGCATCCTTTAGCTGTTTTAGTTTATCCACCACGTCATCGGGCATTCGGGTAGAAATCATGGCGGTAAAGTTAGCGACAATCTCCGTCAACTTATTCACTGCCTGTTGCTTATTACTTTCGCTCATCATGGCAACTCCAGTTTATGTATTTGTCTGGAAAAATTCACCGCCACAAACTACCACTAAAAATGTGGTTTTATATTTTTTGCCACCGTGAATATGTAATTCACAGTTCGTGAATCAACGCGAAAATAAGAATGAATATTGCGCCAGAGCAGGGAATGGCAATGTTTTGCGAAATACACTGCGCTTATCACAACTGCGGATAATTAACGATGCTGAATAGCTGGCCTTTAGCCAAAGACTTGCAGGTACTGGTAGAAATCGTCCACAGCGGGAGTTTTAGTGCTGCAGCGGCGACGCTTGGGCAAACGCCTGCATTTGTCACCAAGCGGATCCAAATCCTTGAAAATACGCTGGCAACAACGCTGCTGAACCGCTCCGCTCGCGGCGTGGCGCTGACTGAAAGTGGCCAACGTTGTTACGAGCATGCGCTGGAAATCCTCACCCAATATCAGCGACTGGTCGATGACGTTACGCAAATCAAAACGCGCCCGGAGGGGATGATTCGTATTGGCTGTAGTTTTGGTTTTGGGCGCAGCCATATTGCGCCAGCCATTACCGAACTGATGCGCAATTATCCTGAGTTACAGGTGCATTTTGAATTGTTCGATCGGCAAATTGATTTAGTGCAGGATAATATTGATCTGGATATTCGTATTAATGACGAAATTCCTGATTATTATATTGCGCATCTTTTGACAAAAAATAAACGAATATTATGTGCAGCACCTGAGTATCTGCAAAAATATCCGCAGCCACAATCCTTACAGGAATTAAGTCGTCATGATTGTCTGGTGACCAAAGAGCGTGATATGACCCACGGAATATGGGAGTTGGGGAACGGTCAGGAGAAAAAATCGGTGAAGGTAAGCGGGCATCTTTCCTCCAATAGCGGCGAGATTGTGCTGCAATGGGCGCTGGAAGGAAAAGGAATTATGCTGCGTTCTGAGTGGGATGTTTTACCGTTTCTGGAGAGTGGCAAACTGGTGCGAGTATTGCCGGAGTACGCACAAAGCGCCAATATCTGGGCTGTTTACCGGGAGCCGCTCTATCGCAGCATGAAATTACGTGTCTGCGTGGAATTTCTGGCGGCATGGTGCCAGCAACGGCTGGGCAAGCCCGACGAAGGCTATCAGATTATGTAGATCCACCAGAAATCACTCGGGATCCTTTTCGCGCTTTCTTTTGAATTTCGTCCAGATTTTTGTCTCCTGACGACGCCACAGACGCTGGATGTTGTCATGATGACGCAGCAGGATCAGGCAAGAGAGCATCGAAACCGGGAAGGTGAATTGTGGCTTAAACCACCAGACATAAAACGGAGCAATCAGTGCACTGACAATCGCTCCCAGCGACGAATATCCGCTCAATAGCACGGTCAGTAACCAGGTTCCCGCCATTACTCCGGTGAGATCCCAGCCAATTGGTGCGATGGCACCAAAAGCGGTAGCAACGCCTTTTCCTCCTTTAAAACCGAAGAAAACGGGCCAGATATGTCCAAGACAGGCGGCGATGGCAATTAAGCCTAGCCAGAAGGGGCTGACACCTAATTCATACGCGCCCCAGACAGGCAACATTCCTTTCAGAACGTCGAAAATCAGTACTGCTACGGCTGCTCCCTTGCCACCGATACGTAACACATTGGTTGCGCCTGGATTGCCGGAGCCGCTGGTTCGCGGATCGGGCAGCCCACACAAGCGGCAAACCAGAATGGCACTGGAGATGGAGCCGCAGAGGTACGCGATGAGGATCATTCCAGGCGCGATTGCACTCATAAGCTGTTCCGTTTTGAAAATTCGTGTTCAACGATGAATCTGTGGATAATACGCACATTTCGCCGGAAGTGGTATCCGGTTAGCCAAAAAGCAGGCAGGACGTGATGGATATTGTATTTATAGAGCAACTTTCGGTAATCACCACTATTGGTGTTTACGACTGGGAACAGACCATCGAACAGAAGTTAGTGTTCGATATCGAAATGGCGTGGGATAACCGTAAAGCGGCGAAAAGTGATGATGTGGCGGATTGCCTCAGTTACGCTGACATTGCAGAAACGGTAGTCAGCCACGTCGAGGGGGCGCGTTTTGCGCTGGTGGAACGTGTGGCGGAAGAGGTGGCGGAGCTGCTGTTAGCACGCTTCAACTCGCCGTGGGTGCGTATCAAACTCAGCAAGCCAGGCGCAGTGGCGCGGGCGGCGAATGTTGGCGTCATCATTGAGCGTGGCAATAATCTGAAAGAAAATAATTAATTTTACAGCTGTTAAACCAAACGGTTATAACCTGGTCATACTGCAGTAGTTCGGACAAGCGTTACATTTTTATAATTTAGGGGTTTATTGATGAGCGATATGCACTCGCTGCTGATAGCGGCAATATTGGGTGTGGTCGAAGGATTGACAGAATTTCTGCCGGTATCCAGCACGGGCCATATGATTATTGTCGGTCACTTGTTGGGATTTGAGGGCGACACGGCGAAAACCTTTGAAGTCGTGATCCAGTTAGGATCAATTCTGGCGGTAGTAGTGATGTTCTGGCGGCGTCTGTTTGGCCTGATTGGCATCCACTTTGGTCGCCCGTTGCAGCACGAAGGAGAAAGCAAAGGCCGTTTAACGCTGATCCACATTTTGCTGGGGATGATTCCGGCGGTGGTACTGGGGCTGTTGTTCCACGACACGATTAAATCATTGTTTAACCCGATAAATGTGATGTATGCACTGGTCGTTGGCGGTCTGTTGCTGATTGCCGCTGAATGCCTGAAGCCGAAAGAGCCGCGTGCGCCGGGTCTTGATGATATGACCTATCGTCAGGCGTTTATGATTGGCTGTTTCCAGTGTCTGGCGCTGTGGCCGGGTTTCTCCCGTTCCGGGGCGACCATTTCAGGTGGGATGCTGATGGGGGTGAGCCGTTACGCTGCTTCCGAGTTTTCGTTCCTGCTGGCGGTGCCGATGATGATGGGCGCAACGGCGCTCGATCTCTACAAAAGCTGGGGCTTCCTGACAACCGGCGATATCCCGATGTTTGCCGTTGGGTTTATCACCGCTTTTGTGGTGGCGCTGATAGCGATTAAAACCTTCCTGCAATTGATTAAGCGCATTTCGTTTATCCCGTTCGCCATTTATCGCTTTATTGTGGCGGCTGCGGTGTATGTCGTGTTCTTTTGATTGAGGAATAGTGTCGGATATGACGCTTGTGCGTCTTATCCGACCTGGCCGGTGTTTGCAATAAATTGAAATTCAAGTGCTTAATCAGGCTTTGGACAACGTTGTTCCTTCCAGCTGGCTACCGCCGCAATCCGCCGTCGGGTCAGCTCCTCGCGAATCTCCACACCTTTAAATCCCGCTTCAACGACGGCTTTTGTTGGCACTGACTGTGCTACTTCCCAGGCTTCGCGCAACCAGCGGCCTTGCGGGTAGTCCGCTGATTCAAAACCGGTTCTGCCGCGCACGTCAGCCTCGCTGGTCAGCGCCAGTTGCTCGACACGCTGCGGTTTACGCCAGGCGTCGATGGAATCAAACAATTTGACGATGGTTTTTGGGTTCAGCATTGGGAAGGTGTGGATGAGATCGTGAAACTCAGCCACCAGTCTGGCTAAATC
Source organism: Escherichia sp. WS547 (assembly GCF_046486065.1). Lineage (NCBI taxonomy): Bacteria > Pseudomonadati > Pseudomonadota > Gammaproteobacteria > Enterobacterales > Enterobacteriaceae > Escherichia > Escherichia sp. WS547. Next base: position 209,317 of record NZ_JBJQMA010000003.1, read on the forward strand.
GCGAATTTCATTTGGCACGCGCAGACGCTGACAGAGTTGTTCCACTAACTTAACACCCGCCGGGCCATGACCATGATGACGCGGCCAAAGTTCTGGTGGCGTCAGTCCTTTACCGAGATCGTGGCATAAAGTTGCGAAACGGACATCGACCTGCGGACTTAGCATCGCCGCCATTGAGAGCGTCATTAAGGTGTGAATACCGGTGTCGATTTCCGGATGCCACCTGGCAGGGGCCGGAACGCCAAACAGGGCGTCAATTTCCGGGAATAAAACGCGTAGTGCACCACAATCGCGCAGTACCTGGAAGAACACCTGGGGATTGCGGGTGGTGAGGGCGCTTTCCGTCTCTTTCCATACCCGTTCAGGCGTCAGGTGTTCCAGTTCACCCGCATGGGTCATCTCGCGCATCAGTGCCAGAGTTTCATCGGCAATACGAAAACCGAGGTGGGCATAACGCGCAGCAAAACGCGCCACGCGCAATACGCGTAACGGATCTTCGCCAAAAGCGGGGGAAACATGGCGCAACAGACGATTTTGCAGATCGCCCAGACCGTTGTACGGGTCGATAATCTCGCCGTTATCGTCCTGGGCCAGCGCATTAATGGTCAGATCGCGACGCTTAAGATCATCTTCCAGCGTGACATCCGGTGCGGCATAGCAGGTAAAACCGGTGTAACCGGAACCGGATTTCCGTTCAGTACGTGCCAGCGCATACTCTTCATGCGTTTGCGGATGCAGAAAAACAGGAAAATCGCGGCCTACCTGCTGGTAGCCCGCGTCGAGCATCTCCTGTGGCGTACTGCCGACCACCACCCAATCTCTGTCTTTGACCGGTAGCCTTAACAATGCATCCCGAACAGCACCACCGACCAGATAAATCTTCACGCCATCATCCCTTCGTCAAATACACAATTCCTAATAATAAGACAGTGCAACGAAGAAGGCGATTTAGTTCATCCAGCGATCTTTGCGTTTGCGGCTTGGGATCAGGTGCGGCAGTACCAGACCGAGCAGCAAGCCAAGCCCCAGCACGCCGCCGCCATACATAAACCATTGCATGATGATGGTGCGCTGTTTGTCATCCAGCTGTACGCTGGCGGCATCGACCTTTTTCTGCGCGACAATCAGCTCGTTTTTCAGTTTCTGATTTTCTTCTTTTAACCCGTTGATCACGCTGTCGCTCTGCGCCACTTTTTGCTGCATTTCTGCGGTGCGCTGATTCCAGGTGTTATCGATATTGGTGAGTTTATCGGTCAGGGTTTTGACCTGATTTTCCAGATCTGGCACACGGGAGCGCAGGCTTGGCTCAGTGCTAAGTTGTTTCAACGGGATCCAGGCGGTACGGCCAGAGCTGTCTTTCACCTGGGCATAATTGGTGTTGGCGTCAGTTTGTAATAAGGTCACTTCCTCGCCGGCATTAACCGTGCCCACGAGGCGATAATGATCTCCCGGACCGCTACGGACCCAGGTATTCAGTTCGTCGGAAACATAGCGCGTTTCTTCAGCGTGTGAGACGGCAGTGGCGCTAAGTGCGAGTAAAGTTAATCCGATCAGGCGTAATTTTGGCATCAGGCTGTCGTTATTGTCATGGAAAGTGGAACGATAGTAGTGGCATCAGTGTCGCTACGCAAAGCATTCGACATCAATCGGAATCCTCTGTGTCAGGTCTTGCCACTGCTTCAAACTTTTACGCCCGTCAAATTGCCCGTTGCATGGCAATTTGGCGCAAAATACTATCTACTGACAAAAAAGATCGCATTAAGTTCGCCGTTCATCGTCACTTATGTGACATAACCGATAAGTAAAGGCCATGGCTCAGGAAATCGAATTAAAGTTTATTGTTAATCACAGTGCCGTTGAGGCGTTGCGTGACCATCTCAATACGCTGGGCGGCGAGCACCATGACCCCGTGCAGTTGTTGAATATTTACTACGAAACGCCGGATAACTGGCTGCGTGGGCACGACATGGGCTTGCGTATTCGTGGCGAAAACGGTCGCTATGAGATGACCATGAAAGTTGCAGGAAGAGTGACAGGCGGCTTACACCAGCGCCCGGAATATAACGTGGCGTTGAGCGAACCGACGCTCGACCTGGCGCAGTTACCGACGGAAGTCTGGCCGAACGGCGAATTGCCTACCGATCTCGCTTCCCGCGTGCAGCCGCTGTTTAGCACCGATTTTTATCGCGAAAAGTGGCTGGTAGAGGTCGATGGTAGCCAAATTGAAATCGCTCTCGACCAGGGGGAAGTGAAAGCGGGGGAATTTGCTGAGCCTATCTGCGAGCTGGAACTGGAACTGCTTAGCGGCGACACGCGCGCGGTGCTGAAACTGGCGAACCAACTGGTATCGCAAACCGGATTACGCCAGGGCAGCCTGAGCAAAGCGGCGCGTGGCTATCATCTGGCGCAGGGCAATCCGGCGCGTGAAATCAAACCGACCACCATTTTGCATGTTGCGGCAAAAGCTGATGTGGAACAGGGGCTGGAAGCGGCGCTCGAGCTGGCGTTAGCGCAATGGCAGTATCATGAAGAACTATGGGTACGCGGCAATGATGCGGCGAAAGAGCAGGTGCTGGCAGCCATTGGCCTGGTCCGTCATACGCTGATGTTGTTCGGTGGCATTGTGCCGCGTAAAGCGAGCACTCACTTACGTGATCTGCTGACTCAATGCGAGGCGACCATTGCTTCTGCGGTGTCTGCCGTGACGGCGGTCTACTCTACCGAAACGGCAATGGCGAAGCTGGCGTTGACCGAATGGCTGGTAAGCAAAGCCTGGCAGCCGTTTTTAGATGCCAAAGCGCAGAGCAAAATCAGCGATTCCTTCAAACGCTTTGCCGATATCCATCTTTCCCGCCATGCCGCTGAACTGAAGAGCGTTTTCTGCCAGCCGTTGGGCGATCGCTACCGTGACCAGTTGCCACGCCTGACGCGTGATATTGACTCAATCCTGTTGCTGGCGGGTTACTACGATCCTGTCGTCGCGCAAGCCTGGCTGGAGAACTGGCAGGGGCTGCGTCACGCTATTGCTACCGGGCAACGCATCGAAATTGAACATTTCCGTAATGAGGCAAACAATCAGGAACCGTTCTGGTTGCACAGCGGAAAACGTTAATCAGGCAAGGATAAAATCGCTTATGAAGCCGCTCTCTTCACCGTTACAGCAGTACTGGCAGACCGTTGTTGAGCGGCTGCCAGAGCCTTTAGCCGAGGAATCACTTAGCGCACAGGCGAAGTCAGTACTTACTTTCAGTGATTTTGTGCAGGACAGCGTGATTGCGCATCCAGAGTGGCTGACGGAACTGGAAAGCCAACCGCCGCAGGCCGACGAATGGCAGCATTACTCTGCATGGTGGCAGGAGGCGCTCAGTAATGTGAGTGACGAAGCCGGGTTAATGCGCGAGCTGCGGCTATTCCGGCGGCGCATTATGGTGCGCATCGCCTGGGCGCAAACGCTGGCATTGGTTACTGAAGAGAGCATTTTGCAGCAGCTCAGCCATCTGGCGGAGACGCTGATTGTTGCGGCGCGTGACTGGCTGTATGACGCCTGCTGCCGCGAATGGGGAACGCCGTGCAATGCGCAGGGCGAAGCGCAACCGCTGCTGATTTTAGGCATGGGTAAGCTGGGCGGTGGGGAGCTGAATTTCTCATCAGATATTGATCTGATTTTTGCCTGGCCGGAACATGGTTGTACGCAGGGCGGACGCCGGGAACTGGATAACGCCCAGTTTTTTACCCGCATGGGGCAGCGGCTGATTAAAGTGCTGGATCAACCAACGCAGGATGGCTTCGTCTATCGCGTGGATATGCGACTGCGTCCGTTTGGCGAAAGTGGCCCGCTGGTGCTGAGCTTTGCGGCACTGGAAGATTATTACCAGGAGCAGGGGCGCGACTGGGAGCGTTACGCGATGGTCAAGGCGCGGATTATGGGCGATAGCGAAGGCGTCTATGCTAACGAGTTGCGTGCGATGCTGCGCCCGTTTGTTTTCCGTCGTTACATCGATTTCAGCGTGATTCAGTCGCTGCGCAACATGAAAGGGATGATTGCCCGTGAAGTGCGTCGGCGCGGTTTGACCGACAACATCAAACTTGGCGCGGGTGGCATTCGTGAAATTGAATTTATCGTCCAGGTATTCCAGCTTATTCGCGGCGGGCGCGAGCCGTCGCTGCAATCGCGCTCTTTACTACCAACGCTCAGCGCTATTGCCGAGCTGCATCTGCTTTCTGAAAACGATGCTGAACAATTGCGAGTGGCGTATCTGTTCCTGCGGCGTCTGGAAAACCTGCTGCAAAGCATTAACGACGAACAAACCCAGACGCTTCCTTCTGATGAGCTTAACCGTGCGCGGCTGGCGTGGGCGATGGACTTTGCTGACTGGCAGCAACTGACTGGGGCGCTGACCGCACATATGACCAATGTGCGCCGGGTGTTTAATGAATTGATTGGCGACGACGAAAGCGAAACTCAGGAAGAGTCGCTGTCGGAACAGTGGCGTGAGCTGTGGCAGGATGCGTTGCAGGAAGATGACACTACGCCAGTGCTGGCGCATCTTAGCGAAGATGATTGCAAACAGGTGCTGACGCTGATTGCCGATTTTCGCAAAGAGCTGGATAAGCGTACCATCGGGCCGCGCGGGCGTCAGGTGCTCGACCATCTGATGCCGCATCTGCTAAGTGATGTCTGTGCGCGTGAAGACGCTGTTGTCACGCTGTCGCGCATTACCGCCTTGCTGGTGGGGATTGTTACCCGCACCACCTATTTAGAATTGCTCAGTGAATTCCCCGCGGCGCTTAAGCATTTGATTTCTCTGTGTGCCGCATCGCCGATGATTGCCAGCCAACTGGCGCGTTATCCATTATTGCTGGACGAACTGCTCGATCCAAACACTCTCTACCAACCGACGGCGACGGATGCCTACCGTGATGAACTGCGCCAGTATTTGCTGCGTGTGCCGGAAGATGACGAAGAACAACAGCTTGAGGCGCTGCGTCAGTTCAAACAGGCGCAACTGTTACGTATTGCGGCAGCGGATATCGCCGGTACGCTACCGGTAATGAAAGTGAGCGATCACTTAACCTGGCTGGCGGAGGCTATGATAGATGCCGTCGTTCAGCAGGCGTGGGTTCAAATGGTTGCCCGCTACGGTAAGCCAAATCACCTGAACGAACGCGAAGGCCGTGGTTTTGCGGTAGTCGGCTACGGCAAGCTGGGCGGCTGGGAGTTAGGCTACAGTTCCGATCTTGACCTGATCTTCCTCCATGATTGCCCAATGGATGCGATGACTGACGGCGAGCGGGAAATCGACGGGCGACAGTTTTATCTGCGTCTGGCGCAACGCATTATGCATCTGTTCAGTACGCGAACCTCTTCCGGCATTTTGTATGAAGTGGATGCTCGACTGCGTCCGTCCGGGGCGGCGGGAATGCTGGTGACATCCGCAGAAGCATTTGCCGATTATCAGAAAAACGAGGCCTGGACGTGGGAACATCAGGCGCTGGTGCGTGCGCGTGTAGTGTACGGCGATCCGCAGCTCACCGCGCACTTTGACGCGGTGCGTCGCGAGATTATGACGCTGCCGCGTGAAGGTAAAACTCTGCAAACGGAAGTGCGGGAAATGCGCGAGAAAATGCGCGCTCATCTCGGCAATAAACATCGCGATCGCTTTGATATCAAAGCCGATGAAGGCGGAATTACCGATATCGAATTTATTACTCAATATCTGGTGTTGCGCTACGCTCATGAAAAACCGAAGTTAACGCGCTGGTCAGACAACGTGCGTATTCTGGAGCTGCTGGCGCAAAACGACATTATGGAAGAGCAGGAAGCGATGGCGCTGACCCGTGCTTACACTACGCTGCGCGATGAACTTCATCATCTGGCATTACAGGAATTGCCGGGCCATGTGCCGGAGGATTGCTTCACCGCAGAGCGTGAACTGGTGCGGGCAAGCTGGCAGAAGTGGCTGGTGGAAGAATGAAGTATGGTATTATCGCGCGCAAATTTTGAATCTCTCAGGAGACAGGAATGAAAGTAACGCTGCCAGAGTTTGAACGTGCAGGAGTGATGGTGGTTGGTGATGTGATGCTGGATCGTTACTGGTACGGTCCCACCAGCCGTATCTCGCCGGAAGCGCCGGTGCCCGTGGTTAAAGTAAATACCATCGAAGAACGTCCGGGCGGCGCGGCTAACGTGGCGATGAATATCGCTTCTCTCGGTGCTAATGCACGCCTGGTCGGGTTGACGGGCATTGACGATGCGGCGCGCGCGCTGAGTAAATCTCTGGCCGACGTCAACGTCAAATGCGACTTCGTTTCTGTACCGACGCATCCGACCATCACCAAATTACGGGTACTTTCCCGCAACCAACAGCTGATCCGTCTGGATTTTGAAGAAGGTTTCGAAGGGGTTGATCCGCAGCCGCTGCACGAGCGGATTAATCAGGCGCTGAGTTCGATTGGCGCGCTGGTGCTCTCTGACTACGCGAAAGGTGCGCTGGCAAGCGTGCAGCAGATGATCCAACTGGCGCGTAAAGCGGGCGTTCCGGTGCTGATTGATCCAAAAGGTACCGATTTTGAGCGCTACCGCGGCGCTACGCTGCTGACGCCGAATCTCTCGGAATTTGAAGCTGTTGTCGGTAAATGTAAGACCGAAGAAGAGATTGTTGAGCGCGGCATGAAACTGATTGCCGATTACGAACTCTCGGCTCTGTTGGTGACCCGTTCCGAACAGGGTATGTCGCTGCTGCAACCGGGTAAAGCACCGCTGCATATGCCAACTCAGGCGCAGGAAGTATATGACGTTACCGGTGCGGGCGACACGGTGATTGGCGTCCTGGCGGCAACGCTGGCTGCGGGTAATTCGCTGGAAGAAGCCTGCTTCTTTGCCAATGCGGCGGCAGGCGTGGTGGTCGGCAAACTGGGGACATCCACGGTTTCGCCGATCGAGCTGGAAAATGCAGTACGTGGACGTGCAGATACCGGCTTTGGTGTGATGACCGAAGAGGAACTTAAGCTTGCTGTAGCGGCGGCGCGTAAACGCGGTGAAAAAGTGGTGATGACCAACGGCGTCTTCGACATCCTGCACGCCGGGCACGTCTCCTATCTGGCAAATGCCCGCAAACTGGGTGACCGCCTGATTGTCGCTGTGAACAGCGATGCCTCCACCAAACGGCTGAAAGGGGATTCCCGCCCCGTTAACCCGCTCGAACAGCGTATGATTGTGCTGGGCGCACTGGAAGCGGTCGACTGGGTGGTGTCGTTTGAAGAAGACACGCCGCAGCGCTTAATTGCCGGGATCCTGCCAGACCTGCTGGTGAAAGGTGGCGACTATAAACCAGAAGAGATTGCCGGGAGTAAAGAAGTCTGGGCCAACGGCGGCGAAGTGCTGGTGCTCAACTTTGAAGACGGTTGCTCGACGACCAACATCATCAAGAAGATCCAACAGGATAAAAAAGGCTAACCGGAAAGCGTTTCACAGATCTCGCTTCGTACCTGGCAGGCCTATTGACGCTGTTGTTTTTTCAACCTAGAGTAAAGGAACAAGGGTAAGGGAGGATTTCTCCCCCCTCTGATCAGTTGTTAGTAAGTCGGGAAACTTAACAGTAACAACACAACCAGTATGATGACGAACTTCATCATAACCCTTTCCTTCTGTAAGGCCCCTTCTTCGGGAGGGGCTTTCCCGTTTCAGCCCCTTGCTGACTCCCCGATTGTTGATGAGCGCCGGACCCCGCGCAACGCTTTCCCTGAGGCAGTTTTGCCTTCCCCGAGTGGTCACGCAAAACGCTGCAACAGCCTGATCATTTGCACCTTTTAGCGGAACGCAGATATAAAAAATCCCCGGCTTTTTGGGCCAGGGATATGTGTTAATGAAACCTTCTTGACGCTGATTTTTTTTCAACCTAAAGTAAAGGAACAAGGGTGAGGGAGGATTTCTCCCCCCTCTGATTGGCTGTTAATAAGTGGCGAAACTTACAAGTAACAACACAATCAGTATGATGACGAGCTTCATCATAACCCTTTCCTTCTGTAAGGCCCCTTCCTCGGGAGGGGCTTTCCCGTTTCAGCCCTTTGCTGACTTCCCGATTGTTGATGAGCGTCAGACCCCGCGCAATGCTTTCCCAGAGGCAGTTTTGCCTTCCCCGAGCGGTCACGCAAAAGGCTGCAACGACCTGAGCATTTGCAGTTTTTTTGCGGAATGCAGATATAAAAAATCCCCGGCTTTTTGGGCCAGGGATGTTCATAGTTGAAAATTTATTCTACGTTTTCGGCGACGGGAGTTGTTGAGGTTAAGGGTGAAGTCAATGCCGCCAGCGAGCCGCCAGAAACACCGATTTCATTGAGCAAGGAGTCAATCAGTGGTGCCTGTGTGCGGTAAGAGAGTGCGGCAGACAATGCCTGTTCTGCCAGGTTTCCGCCACTAACGCTGCCTGATGCTGCATCCCCCGCAGCACCACCTCGGTTTAATCCATCGACCTGAATAATCTTGATGCCGTCGATAGACTTCATCGGCTCAACGGATTTCTCTATTACTGCAGGTAACGACTGTAATAGCGCCAGTTTGAATTTAAGGCTAGTTTGCTCGTCAGAAAGTACGTTGATAGCGTCGTTCAGCGCACGTTGTGCTTCTGCTTCCGCCAGACCCTTTTTACGTGTAGCTTCGGCTAACTCAACGATCGCCGCCGCCTGCATCTCTGCGGCTTCTTTTTCTGCTTTCGCCCGCACGGTCAGTTCAACCGCTTTGGTTTCTGCATCCTGCGCGGCAGCGATTAGGGCAACTTGTTTAGCACGATCGGCTTCTGCGGTCTGGCGAGTTGTTTCTACGTTTTGCTGGGCGCTTACCGCTTCTGCAAGTGCAAGGTTGGCACGCGCTTCCGCTTGTGACTGCTGTTCCGATTTGGCGGCAATCGCGATCGATTTCGTCTGGTTAGCGATTTCGGTGACCTGCTGCTGTTCGATCTCTTTAATGCGAACTTCACGTTCAGCTTCAACTTTTCTTGAGCGGACGGCCTGTTCGCGGTCGATTTCTGTTTCCTGAATCTGTCGTTCAGCCAGAATTCGCGTCTGCTCTGCTTCCCGACGACGCTCGGCCTCAAAAGCCGCAATTTTCGCATTCTGCTCAGCGGTACGGGTTTTAACCTGCTGCTCCTGCTCAAGCGTCATAAACGCTTCTTGTTGTTCAATCTCCAGCTTCCGCGAAAGCGCATCACGGTTTTTCTCACGCACCGCAACTTCTACATCCTGTTCAACTTCGTTACGTTCGCGACGACGGCGCTCCGTCTCCTGCGTCAGCTTGGTTAAACCTTCGGCGTCAAAGGCGTTGTTAGGATTGAAATGTTCTTTCGACGTCTGGTTAAAGTTGGTAAGTGAAACGCTTTCCAGTTCCAGACCGTTTTTCGACAGATCTTCAGCTACGGTATTTTGTACTCCCTGCACGAAGTTCTCGCGGGTATCCTGTAACTCATGCATGGTCATTTGTGCAGCTGTTGCACGGAGGGCATCGACGAATTTATCTTCAACCAACATACGTAAATCTTCTGGTGATAGCGTGCGTTGCCCCAACGTTTGGGCAGCGGTGGCAATCCCTTCTACTGAAGGTTTTACCCGCACAAAGAAAGCGACTACTACATCGACGCGCATACGATCTTTCGTAATCAGGCTATCAATGGTTGAGCGGCTGACTTCCAGCTTCAGAGTATTCATATTGATGGGGATTATTTCATGAAAGATCGGCATCACGATTGCGCCACCGCTCATTACCACTTTTTGCCCACCTAAACCAGTACGAACAAAAGCTTGCTCTGCCGAAGCGCGACGATAGAGCCTGGCGAAAATAATTCCAATAATAAACAGAATGCATACGGAAATAATCGCGGTAAACATCCAGGAGGGCACAGAATTAACAATATCATCCATTATTAAATTTCCTTTTGATTAATAAATTACAATATTTGGGGCCAGGGATTGTTTTCCGCCAAATATCGCGTTGCAGAAAGTCGGCAAATAATTAACACTTTGTCTCCTTTAGTGAAAATTTTTCCTTCTTCAGGCTCTAGTAGTAAATAATGTATTTGGCCAAATTGATCGGTGAGTTTTCCTTCGCAGGGATTACCTGAAGTGGCCTGATGACCGGTAATTAACGCCATGCTACCAATATATTCTTCTTCTGTAATAGCTGAACTATGGTCGCGTGGAATCCAGGGCGCAACTATTTTACCGGTATAATGCACCGCAATAATCGTAAACAGTAAACTGACAGGAACCACGAACAGGTTCGAAAGTGGTGATTGCCAGACCATGAGGCAGGCATGCTGCAACAGGATGCCAATAAGACCAAAAAAACCAGCCAGTAAGCAAAGAACGACGAGAGCTGGCAATCTTCCGATATTGAGATAATGAAGTGCCTGGCTAATATGACCTGTGGTTATGGAATCATAATGGTCAAGATGTGCATCAAGTGCACCGGAGATCATGTGACCGCAGATAAGCGCAAAAATTTCTAAAAGGCCGATCAACAGTACAAAGGAAATAGCGAAAAGATAAGGGGTGTTATAGTCGGCGAATAAAATCATATGTCACTCCAATGTCCATTTAGTGACGCAATATTTACTTTGGGATAGTTTCCTTGCTTACATTTATCTTTGTTAATAATAACACATGTTAGATAAGTTCTGGAAGAGAAAGTCTTTTAATATGGTTTTTTATTTTTTCACTAAAAAGTGTGATCGGGGACAATATATTTACGCACGTTATGTTTAAAGGCACTACACTGATTGGGGAATACTGAAATCAGAAAAAGCATATGGCCTTAAAAGGTATGCGATAACCGGAGGATGTGCTTATGGATCATAGTCTTAATTCTTTAAATAATTTCGATTTCCTGGCGCGTAGTTTTGCCAGAATGCACGCAGAAGGTCGCCCGGTCGATATTCTGGCCGTTACTGGTAACATGGATGAAGAACATAGAACCTGGTTTTGCGCACGTTATGCCTGGTATTGCCAACAGATGATGCAAACCAGAGAACTTGAATTAGAACACTGATATTACGGGCCGTCTGGCCCGTTTTTGTGTTGCTTTATTCTGCTTTATCAATAGGCAGGATAGCCGGAGGAGATTGAAGATCTGCTACCGAATTATTGCGCGCTTCCAGTTCACTGATGCGCTGCTCCAGTAACGCCAGTTTTTCACGAGTCCGTAACAGGACTTGCGTCTGAACGTCGAATTCTTCGCGGCTTACCAGATCGAGACGCGTCAGCTGCGCTTGTAGGGTTTGGCGGATTTTTTTCTCCACATCTTCCCCGAACTCCCTGATTCCTTTAGGCATTGATTCGTGAACCTGGCGAGCGATTTGCTCAATTTTTTTCGGGTCAATCATTGTAGTTTCCCTGTACTGATAGGTGTTGAGTGCCATTGTAGTGCGATAAGGGTAAGTCATAAACCAGAATTATGTGAAGCTATGCGTTGCTGCCGCTAATCATTAGCGTTATAGTGAATCCGCTTATTCTCAGGGCGGGGCGAAATTCCCCACCGGCGGTAAATCAACTCAGTTGAAAGCCCGCGAGCGCTTTGGGTGCGAACTCAAAGGACAGCAGATCCGGTGTAATTCCGGGGCCGACGGTTAGAGTCCGGATGGGAGAGAGTAACGATTCTGTCGGGCATGGACCCGCTCACGTTATTTTGGCTATATGCCGCCACTCCTAAGACTGCCCTGATTCTGGTAACCATAATTTTAGTGAGGTTTTTTTACCATGAATCAGACGCTACTTTCCTCTTTTGGTACGCCTTTCGAACGTGTTGAAAATGCACTGGCTGCGCTGCGTGAAGGACGCGGTGTAATGGTGCTTGATGATGAAGACCGTGAAAACGAAGGCGATATGATCTTCCCGGCAGAAACCATGACCGTTGAGCAGATGGCGCTAACCATTCGCCACGGTAGCGGTATTGTTTGCCTGTGCATTACTGAAGATCGCCGTAAACAACTCGATCTGCCAATGATGGTAGAAAATAACACCAGCGCCTATGGCACCGGTTTTACCGTGACCATTGAAGCAGCTGAAGGTGTGACTACCGGTGTTTCTGCCGCTGACCGTATTACGACCGTTCGCGCAGCGATTGCCGATGGCGCAAAACCTTCTGATCTGAATCGCCCGGGCCACGTTTTCCCACTTCGTGCTCAGGCTGGTGGTGTACTGACGCGTGGCGGCCATACTGAAGCGACTATTGATCTGATGACGCTGGCAGGCTTTAAACCGGCTGGTGTGCTGTGTGAGCTGACTAATGACGATGGCACGATGGCGCGTGCACCAGAGTGCATTGAGTTTGCCAATAAACACAATATGGCGCTCGTGACTATTGAAGACCTGGTGGCATACCGTCAGGCACATGAGCGTAAAGCCAGCTGAAAATCGCTGCTTAATTTACTGTCTTAATCAAGAAACCGAAGTTGTAGCTGGCTTCGGTTTTTATTTTGCCCTGCTATGCAAGATGTTAATTCCGCTTCTCTTTCTATGAGAAAATTTCATTAATATCAGGCATTCTTTTTCATTATGATCAAAATCATATAATTGTTCCGTTATTATGCGACCATATGAATATATCCGAAAAAGGATATGTGAAATTTATGCGCTAAATGTTTAGTATTGTTAAATATTAAGGGTAAAAGGATGTTTATCGCCTGGTACTGGATTGTATTGATTGCTCTGGTTGTGGTGGGTTATTTCCTGCATTTGAAACGTTATTGTCGGGCGTTTCGCCAGGACAGAGACGCACTGCTTGAAGCACGGAACAAATACTTAAACAGTACGAGAGAAGAGACAGCCGAAAAGGTAGAATAAGGCGTTAGTGAAGCTGGCAGAAGTTGTCCATGCGCTGGACAACTTCTGATGTTGCTTTTAACCAATTCCCGCCGTTTGTAGCAGCACTAAACTGAATCCCATCACTGACATTCCACATAGTACGCCATAGCTGGGGTTATTATTAGGGTCAATCTCTTTGGCGAGCGGCATTAATTCATCAACCGAGAGCGCCACCATAATTCCTGCAACCGCCGCCATGATTGCCGCCATGACCACCGGGGAAATCATGCTACCGAGGATTAACCACGCCAGCACACCACCAAGAATTTCTGCCAGTCCAGAAATCCCCGCCCAAAGAATCGCGGTGCGTTTAGAACCCGTTGCTGCATAAACCGGGCCTGCAACCGCCAGACCTTCAGGGATATTGTGCAACGCGACGGCCAGGGCGATACCAAATCCCAGCTCCAGGTTGCTGCTCGCCGTGACAAAGGTGGCAATCCCTTCCGGGAAGTTATGCAGACTGATACCGAGAGTGAGCAGAATGGCTGTGCGCTTGATCGATTTTGGCAACGGCTGCACCGATTTTTGCATTAAATCCTGCGGATGCGCATGTGGCAACATGCGGTCCAGGCCAAAATAGCCAAGCAGACCGAAGATAAACATTCCATAACCCAACACAGGCGACATTCCTTCAGCTGCTAGTGCGGCAGGAAGCATTTCCATTAATGAGATGAGCAACATGATCCCCGCCGCAAATCCTAGCGAAAACGCCAGTAAGCGGTTCGAGGGTTTTTGCCCGAGAACGCCGAGAAACGCGCCAATAAACGTGGCTGCCCCCGCCAGTATGGTCAGAATGAGAGGTACTGACATCGACAACTCCTTATAAATCTTCACTTTCAGGCAGATCGTCAAAATAACTGATGATCATCATCATTGTTATCCGGGTTCTTACTCCGCCGAACAAGCGTATTGTGAGGATATCAAAATGACACCTTTAGTTAAGGATATCATCATGTCTTCAACACGTATGCCAGCATTGTTTTTAGGTCACGGTAGTCCGATGAACGTGCTGGAAGATAATTTGTATACCCGCAGCTGGCAGACGTTGGGGATGACATTGCCACGCCCGCAAGCAATAGTGGTGGTTTCGGCTCACTGGTTTACCCGTGGAACAGGAGTGACCGCGATGGAGACGCCGCCCACGATTCATGACTTTGGTGGCTTCCCGCAGGCGCTGTACGATACGCATTATCCTGCTCCGGGTTCACCTGCGCTGGCACAGCATCTGGTTGAGCTGTTAGCGCCGGTCCCTGTGACGCTGGATAAAGAAGCCTGGGGCTTCGACCACGGCTCGTGGGGCGTACTGATTAAGATGTATCCTGACGCCGATATCCCGATGGTGCAGTTGAGTATCGACAGTAGCAAACCTGCCGCCTGGCATTTCGAAATGGGGCGCAAACTCGCGGCGCTGCGTGATGAAGGGATAATGTTGGTCGCCAGTGGCAACGTGGTGCATAACCTGCGCACAGTGAAGTGGCACGGTGATAGTTCACCGTATCCGTGGGCGACGTCGTTTAATGAGTATGTGAAAGCGAATCTGACGTGGCAAGGGCCGGTAGAGCAGCATCCTCTGGTGAATTATCTCGACCATGAAGGTGGCGCGTTATCGAACCCAACGCCAGAGCACTATCTGCCGTTGTTGTATGTGTTAGGTGCGTGGGATGGGCAGGAGCCAATTACCATTCCGGTCGATGGTATAGAAATGGGCAGTTTAAGTATGCTGTCGGTGCAGATAGGTTAATAAAAGAACCCGAAGCCAGAATGACTGGCTTCGGGTGTTGCTGAGTTAGCCTCTGATGATTTTAAGCGCCCATGCGCCACTCATAATGACCAGCAGCACCAGACACATACCAAAAGCCAGCATACAAGCCTGAGCCATATTCATAAAATGCCATGGTGGTAGCAGATACCAGCCTTCAGATTGCTGATACATTTCCACAAACCACTGTTGCGTGCTGCTCAGTGTGACGCCATCAGGAACGATTGGTGCGTCATAGCCACAATCCCCGGTAGGCTTGAACCAATTTGGTGCCCACTGTGCCAGCGGCAGGTTAAAGGGAAAAGTTGGATCGGTAGAGCAACCCTGTACGCCAAACAGTGAATCGGGATCCGGATTATGTACTGCATGGTGGATATCGTTCAGTTTGAGCGAAAACTTCAGTCCCAAAATGCTGCCGTAAAATGCCATCACGCAGCCAATTAGCTTTAGGATGATGTTCTTTGGATTGATCGCTGCAACCAATCCTCCAATAACCATCACAAACATGGCGTAGCGAATGTATACACATTGCTCACAGGGTGCCATGTAGAGATAGATCTGGAAGAAAGAGTGCGCCAGGATAATTAACGCGCCCATCGCAACGGCCATTAACAACCACAACAAGCGTTGCTCCTGCCATCTGACCAGTGTGTCAACTGGTGATGTGCGAAGATCTTTCCACATTCCCTTAATACCCATAGCCTGTTTCCCTGTTATTTGCTTGCTAACTCGCGGATAAGGTCTGCCATTGAGTCAATAGATTTAATACTCTTGGTGTAGATCAGGTATTTACCATTGACGACATACGCCGGAACGCCCTGGATTTTTGCAACTTCATAAGAGGCTTTCCATTTTTCCAGCGTTTCTTGAACTGCAGGCTCTTTCAGCGCGGCTTCAAAATCGGCCTGACTCATACCTGCGGCGTCCAGTCCGGTTTTGATAAAGGCAGCCGGATCTTTACCATCAGACCAGCGTTCTTTTTTGTCATGATAAGCCGCGTAATAAGCAAACTTGGCTTTCTTAAACTGAGAGTTAGCATCAAATAATGAAATACCTGCTGCTTTATCTTTATTGATCAAGACCGCAAAGACTTCGCTTGCTTGTTTGCCGTATTCACCTTTTGTTTCCAGATGGAATGGAGTAAAAGCAACGATATCTTTCACTTTTTCCGATACCGGACCGGTAACCGCTTTGTCGTACTTGTAACAGAACGGGCAGGCGTAGCTGAATACCTTAATCAGCGTTTTGTCTGCATTCGGAATAGGTTTTTCCAGAACCATGTAATCCGTGCCTTCGGTAAATGCAGAAGCGGTAAATGAAACAGCCAAAGCTGCGGTAAGCAGTATGCTTTTAAATAGTGATGAGATCCCTAATTTCGACATTTTTATTCCCTTCTTAATTATTTGAACATCTGTTGTGGACGGACTAACAATGCACGATAGTGAGTCTGATTGGGTTTATCTGACAGCACGTCGATTTCCACTTTCACTTCTTTGGTTTTGTAATCGATTTCGTTCAACTTACCGACGGTTGGCTGCCCGACATCGAACAAATGAATAGAACCACCGAAGCCAAACATGGTGTTACGGTCGGCTTGATATTCAATGATGGAGGTGATTGGGCTATAGAAATCGTAGCCACGTTCTTTACCGTATTCCCACACTTGCTGAACGGTGCCTTTCTTCTCATCAATCTTATATTCCACAAAGCGGGAATATTTCATGGTTGGTAAGGCAGGTTGTTCCAGATGACGACCATCGCCATTATCAAAAATGGTGAGCGTTCCTTTGCTGGAAATCCAGGCGGTATGCTGGGTGTAGGTAAAGTCGAAGTCTGAGTTTTCGCACAGGCCATTTTCGTTACAGGTAATTGGCTTACCGTTAGCATCAACCGGTTTCAGCAGCTTGCTGGCCAGCGGTTTTTCCCAACCTTTAGAGGGTGCAAGGATCCATTTCACTTGCTTATCACGACCAATCTTCACAACACCCTGGTGACGAGAAGAGAGAATAATTGAGTCATCTTTTGCGTCATAAGCGATGGAATTAACGTGCGCCCAGTTACGGCCTGGCCCTACACCCAGAGCGTCGCCGAACGGTGTATCTGGTTCCAGTTTTGCCTGTTGTCCTGCATGGGCAAGGTCAACGTTAACGCAAACTGCACCTGCATCCAGCGCGCCGAGCAGTGCATCGCGTTTCGGATCGAGGATCTTCGTCAGATCCCATACATCTACAACGCGACCAGATTTATCGACTTCGAGGATATGGTCACGAATGGTGGTGACGTGTACGCCGTCATCGCGACGATAGTTACTCTTACCTACGCGCAACAGTACCGTGCCATTTGGCGTCTCAATGGACTCATGAGTGGCGTCAGCAAATCCGCGCGGTAGTTTGTGATCTTCGAGCACCTGCCCCATCATGTCGAACTCGTACCAGTGCTGACCTTGTACAGCGGTAAAGGTGCCGCGTGGCGTTTCGCGGATACCCATCAGATAACCACGCTTGTTGATATCGCGGTCACGACCATCGTAGAAAGTGTCTTGATCCAGCCACCAGCGGTATTCACCTTCGGTATCGACGATGAAAGTAAAGGGCGCGATATCAAAAGGGAGTGCGCCAGTTGCCGGACCCGCATCAAGGATACCGGCATTTTTATCTTTCTCACCATGCCAGTGGAGATCGGAACCTTGGGCGGTAAAGGTGTGGGTATTAACCAGATAGAGGCGATCTTCAAAACCCGGTGCGACTTTAACGACTTTGGTTTGCTGTAGGTCGGAGATGGAGCGGTTATCCATGTAATTGTTGACGATGGCGGAAGTCTGCACCACGTAATCATCTTTCATGGCCTTGCCGTTTTCTTTCCACTCAACGGTCACTTTGTTAGCAAATTTCTGGTAAAGACCAAAAATCGGTACACCATCGTAAGTTTTCAGTGATTCCTGACCCACGGGATAGCTGATTTCTACGCCTTTTTCGCCCTTCCCGTGGACGGTAACTTTGACGTCAGAAATAACATGGCTGTCTAAATCAACCAGCGCGGTTAAGGGCGCATTACCGTAGGGATCGACGATAATCGCCCCAAGCTGCCCGGCAGGCGGCGCTGGTTTAAAACCCGCAGCCATCACCCCCGATGCTGACAAACCCAGGGTTATCGCCACAGTTCCGGCTACGAGTGTTTTTCTATATTTATCAAACATGGATATATCTCCTTATATAACGCAAATATATAATAATGATGAATATCGACTGTTGAGAGGGTGCTAATAAATTCGTTGCGTGAATATAAATATTAATTCAATAAAGAGTGAGAATGCTTTTGTGTTTCTTTTAAATATGTTGTTATTCGGTGAAACAAATATTTATGTTTAATGGATAGTAGGGGGGCAATATATCAATCACAATGTTCAATACTGTGTAGTGTGATCCCTGCAACATTGTTTTTTAATTATTAAATTTAAATCTGGTGAGATAAAAGTAAAGTATTTAAATAATATCAAATAGTTATGTTGTGATGTATTCACTTACTTTAATTACAATATCGCTTGCATATGACGATTTAACATTAAATTGAGTATTAATGTTAAATAAAGGTTGGATATGTATGTGTTTATATATTGATGGGAATTATGAATGGTGGATTATAAGAGATTGCCCCGCTTATCGGGGCAATATTAAGCTGCATTATTCAACAAAAATATGCGGATAAAACCGAGACATATCCTGGGTGATCAACGCACGGTCTTCACGAATGCCAATTCCGGCAGGTTGATCGTTCACCAGCCAGCTACCAATCAGCATATAGCTGTCGCCAAATTTCGGTAACGGGTGGAATTGCTGAATAATCATCCCTTCTTCGCCATACGGACCTTCCGCTGCTTCAATGGTTTTGCCGTTCTCAATGATCGACACGTTTGCGCCTTCACGGGAGAAGATCGGTTTAACCACATATTTTTCCATTTGCGGATGATCATCTTCCGCAAAATAAGCGGGCAGCAGGTTCGGGTGATTCGGGAACATCTCCCACAGTAGCGGCAGAAGCGCTTTGTTGGAGATAATGCTCTTCCACGCCGGTTCCAGCCAGCGTACGCCTGCGTCCTCCAGCTTGGTGGAGAACATCTCACGCAACATAAATTCCCACGGATACAGCTTGAACAGGTTGGAAATCACCTGATCCTGTAAATCCGTGAACTGACCTTTTTCACCTAAACCGATATCGTCGATGTAGAGGAATTCAGTAGCGATTTCAGCTTCTGTCGCGCAGTCCTGCAAATACTGAATGGTCCCGCGATCTTCCACCGTGTCGCGACAGCAGGTGAGATGCAGCAACTGGAAGCCATACTGTTCACGCAGCTCGACAAAGCGATCGATCAGCTTCTCTTGCAGACTGTTAAACTGGTCGCTGCCTTCCGGCAGGTTACCGGCGTTAAGCTGATCTTCCAGCCAGATCCACTGAAAGAATGCGGCTTCATACAGTGACGTTGGCGTATCGGCGTTATTTTCCAGAAGTTTAGGCTCGCCAGTACCATCCCACGCCAGATCAAGACGCGAATAAAGCGATGGCTGGTGAGTCAGCCATGACTGGCGCACAAAACTCCAGGTGTGTTTTGGAATGCGGAATTTGGTCATCAGCTCATCGCTGGCGATCACTTTTTCCACCACTTTCAGGCACATCTGGTGCAGTTCGGCGGTGACTTCTTCCAGCTTTTCAACCTGGGCGAGGGTCAACTTGTAGTAAGCATCTTCACACCAGTACGGCTCGCCGTACATGGTGTGAAAATTGAAACCGTATTCGTGGGCTTTTTCGCGCCAGTCCGGGCGCTCGGTAATACTGACTCTTTCCATCGGTATCAGCCACCCATTGAACGAGAAGAGGTGCCGGTTGCGCTACGCTGCATAGTGCTTTGTTTGGCAACAGATTCACCAAAACCGCCACGAGTAACGGTGGTGGTGGTTGCCGGTTTTGGCGCCATTGCCGTCTTAGGTACGGTCATGGTGCGGCCTGGCTGGGCTGCGCCATAGTTTTTACCCGTCGCGTCGGTATATTTACCGTAAGCCGGGCTGGCCGGGTTTTTCGAGGAGAACAGCGGCTGCTGTGCAAATCCCGCGCCGCCGCCCATCAGACGACCCATCATGTAACCGGCCATCAGCGGCATCCAGAAACTCCCGCTGGATTGCTGGGCCTGCGCCTGGTTTTCTGGTGCCATGCCAGCCTGGGCTGGTGCCTGCTGGCACTGACCTTCACCAAATTCAGCAACACAGTCTTCACGGGTGGCGTATTTCGGCGCAGTACGTTCGGCTTCTTTCAGCGCATTGTTGTACGCGGTGGTACATTCGGCGCTTTTGCCTGGGTTTGCAGCTGAACAGTCGTCAGCATTTTGATAGAGAGACACTGTTTCATCACTCTTTTCACAGCCAGCCAGCATAAAAACAGTGGCAACCGCGAGAGCGACTGGTGTCAGATGGCGTGCGCTCCAGTTTTTGCGGAACGATGCGTGGCGTATGGATTTTGTCCGTTTCATTTTTGTCTTCCGGGACCAGTGGTAAATACCCATCAGAATAGAGGATGGCTGGTCGAAATTGAAGCGAGAAGGGGGAAGAATGCGGCAGATAACCCGTATCTTTACGTTGCCTTACGTTTAGACGGGGCCGAAGCCCCGTCGTCGTCATCAGTTACGGAAAGGGTTATGACCGTTACTGGTGGTAGTGCGTGCGGATGTTTGCTGAACGACGGGGGCCGGGCTATCAGGCGCATAACCATCAGCAATAGCATTCTGTTCCGGCGTTTGCGGGGCAACGTTTTCCGGATTAGTGGAAACCGGTTTGCTCAGCGCATTGTTCAGTGCCAGCAGATCCTGCTCGTTCAACGTACCCAAGGCTGACTTAATATTCAGCTGATTAATCAGGTAGTTATAACGCGCATTCGCCAGCTCTTGCTTGGCGTTGTACAGCGTGGTGGTCGCATCCAACACATCAACAATGGTACGCGTACCGACCGAGTAACCCGCCTCCATCGCGTCTAATGAGCTTTGAGCGGAAACTACGGCTTGTTTGTAGGCGTTAATGCTACTGATAGAAGCATTAATGTTGTTGAAGGAGGAACGTACGGTTTGCACGACGCTACGATGCGCGCTTTCCAGTTGCTCACTGGCACCAACAAAGTTGTACTGGGCCTGTTTCACCTGCGAGTTAACCATTCCGCCCTGATAAATCGGCAGCGAGAAGCTCAGACCAACTTTGTTCTGGCCCATATTGCTATCGTCATACTGGGTACCAGCGGCACCACGGGTTTTCGAACCGCTATAAGAGGTGTCAGAAATCCCGGTAGAAGCCGTTAAATCCAGAGTCGGTAAGTGACCATCCTGCGCCTGGCGAATTTGCTCGCGTGCCAGGTCCTGGCTCAAGCGCGCCTGTAACAACGACAGGTTGCGTTTTTCGGCTTCTTTCAGCAGCGTGTTAACCGGCTGTGGTTTGTCGGTTTTAAAGTTTTCGACATTCAGCGCCGCCAGTTCCGGATAGTAGTTACCGGTGATCTGGCGCAGCTGCTCTACCGCGTTATCAAGGTTATTACGTGCGGTCACTTCGTTCGCCAGCACGGTATCGTACTGTGCGCGGGCGTTCTGCACGTCAGTGATCGCTACCAGGCCCACGTTAAAACGTTGGGTGGTTTGATCTAATTGACGGTAGATCGCTTCTTTTTGCGCCTGTGTATAGGAAAGAACGTCAATAGCATTCAACACGTTGAAATAAGCGGTCGCGGTGTTGAGGATCAAGGTTTGTTGATCGGTCTGATACGTGACGTCCTGAATCCCAGCTGCTTTTTCCTGCAGCGTTAACGCACGCCATTTCGACATATCAAAAATGGATTGAGTTAACTGCAGGGACGCACTGGTCGCGTTAGAGTTGATGCCGTTCGCGTCGCGGTAGCCGTTGCTATAGGTGTAATCTGCACCTAAACCTAGCTGTGGCAGTAATGGACTGCGCGCTTCATTAATTTTTTCAAAGGCAGCATCACGATCGGCGGCAGACTTACGCAATTCCGGGTTACTAAGGCGTGCTTGCTGATAAACTTGCATCAGGTTCTCGGCCTGGCTCAACGAACTGAACCCAGAGAGGCTCAGGCCGATAAGAATGGGGAGCAATTTCTTCATTTGCATTCCTTGTGGTGAAGCAGTATTTAGCGCGATCAAACTGTAAAATTATTGCGGATTCTAGCAGAAGCCGCTACCGCAAAAGGTTGGCGTTACGTGCCATAGGGCGTTAATGTGCCTCAATTTAACACATGACTGCTCAAACGGCAGTCAAACGTCGCTGAAATTCACATTTAATTCACTATTAGTGCCAGGACATTAACAATGCTTAAGCCAGACAACCTGCCCGTTACATTTGGCAAAAACGATGTAGAAATTATTGCACGAGAAACACTTTATCGCGGCTTTTTTTCATTAGATCTTTATAGATTTCGTCATCGTCTATTCAACGGGCAAATGAGTCATGAGGTACGGCGGGAAATTTTTGAGCGCGGTCACGCCGCAGTCTTGCTACCCTTTGACCCAGTGCGTGATGAAGTTGTGCTGATTGAGCAGATTCGGATTGCCGCGTACGACACCAGCGAAACCCCCTGGCTACTGGAGATGGTTGCCGGGATGATTGAAGAGGGTGAAAGTGTGGAAGATGTTGCCCGTCGCGAAGCGATTGAAGAGGCGGGACTGATAGTCAAACGGACCAAACCGGTGTTAAGTTTCCTGGCAAGCCCGGGGGGCACCAGTGAGCGTTCGTCAATTATGGTGGGCGAAGTGGACGCCACGACCGCAAGCGGTATTCACGGTCTGGCTGATGAAAACGAAGATATTCGCGTTCATGTGGTAAGCCGGGAACAGGCATACCAGTGGGTAGAAGAGGGGAAAATCGACAACGCAGCGTCGGTCATCGCTTTGCAATGGCTGCAGCTGCATCATCAAGCGTTAAAAAATGAGTGGGCATAAATGAAGCGTTACACACCTGACTTTCCTGAAATGATGCGCCTGTGCGAGATGAACTTTTCACAATTGCGCCGTTTGTTACCGCGCAATGACGCACCCGGCGAAACTGTAAGCTATCAGGTGGCAAACGCACAATATCGGCTGACGATTGTGGAATCGACCCGATACACTACCCTGGTGACAATAGAACAGACTGCGCCCGCGATCAGTTACTGGAGCCTTCCGTCAATGACGGTGCGTCTGTATCATGACGCGATGGTGGCTGAAGTGTGTTCAAGCCAGCAGATTTTTCGCTTCAAAGCGCGGTATGATTATCCTAATAAAAAGTTGCATCAACGCGACGAAAAGCATCAAATTAATCAGTTTTTAGCGGACTGGTTGCGATACTGTTTAGCACATGGAGCGATGGCGATTCCGGTTTATTAGCGTCGTGAAACCTAAGGACACCATTTGGAAAGCCTGTTAACCCTTCCTCTGGCTGGTGAGGCCAGAGTCAGGATTTTACAAATTACCGACACTCACCTGTTTGCGCAAAAGCACGAAGCCCTGTTGGGGGTAAACACCTGGGAAAGCTACCAGGCGGTGCTGGAGGCGATTCGGCCACACCAGCACGAATTCGACCTGATTGTCGCGACAGGTGATTTAGCGCAGGATCAATCCTCTGCGGCCTATCAGCATTTCGCTGAAGGCATCGCAAGTTTTCGTGCGCCCTGCGTCTGGCTGCCGGGCAACCACGATTTCCAGCCCGCGATGTACAGCGCGTTACAGGATGCGGGTATCTCCCCGGCGAAGCGGGTGTTTATTGGTGAGCAATGGCAAATCCTGTTGCTGGATAGCCAGGTGTTTGGCGTGCCGCACGGTGAGCTGAGCGAGTTTCAGCTTGAGTGGCTGGAACGTAAACT
This sequence comes from Escherichia sp. WS547, assembly GCF_046486065.1. Classification (NCBI taxonomy): domain Bacteria; kingdom Pseudomonadati; phylum Pseudomonadota; class Gammaproteobacteria; order Enterobacterales; family Enterobacteriaceae; genus Escherichia; species Escherichia sp. WS547. The sequence continues at coordinate 232,808 of NZ_JBJQMA010000003.1, forward strand.
GGCCGATGCGCCAGAACGCCATACGTTGCTGCTGCTACATCATCATCCGCTACCTGCGGGTTGTAGTTGGCTTGATCAACACAGCCTGCGTAACGCGGGCGAACTGGATACCGTGCTGGCGAAGTTTCCGCACGTCAAATACTTGCTGTGCGGTCATATTCATCAGGAGCTGGATCTCGACTGGAACGGTCGCCGCCTGCTGGCAACGCCGTCGACCTGTGTGCAGTTTAAGCCGCACTGTTCCAACTTTACGCTGGACACCATCGCGCCCGGCTGGCGTACTCTCGAGTTACATGCTGATGGCACGCTGACCACCGAGGTGCATCGCCTGGCGGACACACGTTTCCAACCTGATACCGCTTCAGAAGGCTACTGATGTCTACGCTTCTTTATTTACACGGTTTCAACAGCTCGCCGCGCTCTGCAAAAGCGAGCTTGTTAAAAAACTGGTTGGCGGAACATCACCCTGACGTAGAGATGATCATTCCGCAGTTGCCGCCGTATCCTTCCGATGCGGCAGAACTGCTGGAATCCATTGTCCTGGAACATGGCGGCGATTCGCTGGGTATTGTCGGTTCGTCACTGGGGGGATATTACGCCACCTGGTTGTCGCAATGTTTTATGCTGCCCGCAGTGGTGGTAAACCCGGCGGTACGCCCGTTTGAACTGCTGACGGACTATCTCGGTCAGAACGAGAACCCCTACACCGGGCAGCAATATGTGCTAGAGTCACGCCATATTTACGATCTCAAAGTCATGCAGATTGACCCGCTGGAAGCGCCGGATTTGATCTGGCTGCTGCAACAGACGGGAGATGAAGTGCTGGATTACCGCCAGGCGGTGGCGTACTACGCTTCCTGCCGCCAGACTGTCATAGAAGGCGGCAACCACGCATTCACGGGCTTCGAAGATTATTTCAACCCGATCGTCGATTTTCTTGGTCTGCACCATCTCTGACGATCAACTCGAATTGCTAACTTAAACCATGACGCAAACTTATAACGCTGATGCCATTGAGGTACTCACCGGGCTTGAGCCGGTTCGCCGCCGTCCGGGGATGTATACCGATACCACTCGCCCTAACCATTTGGGGCAAGAAGTTATTGATAACAGTGTCGATGAAGCACTGGCGGGTCACGCAAAACGCGTGGATGTAATCTTACATGCTGACCAGTCGTTAGAAGTGATTGACGATGGGCGCGGGATGCCGGTGGATATTCACCCGGAAGAGGGTGTACCGGCGGTTGAACTGATTCTTTGCCGTCTGCATGCAGGCGGTAAATTCTCTAACAAAAACTACCAGTTCTCTGGCGGCCTGCATGGCGTGGGGATTTCGGTAGTTAACGCCCTGTCGAAGCGCGTAGAAGTTAACGTACGCCGCGATGGTCAGGTTTATAACATCGCCTTTGAAAATGGCGAAAAGGTGCAGGATTTACAGGTTGTCGGCACTTGCGGTAAGCGCAATACCGGTACCAGCGTGCACTTCTGGCCGGATGAAACCTTCTTTGACAGCCCACGTTTTTCTGTTTCACGCCTGACACATGTGCTGAAAGCCAAAGCGGTACTGTGCCCTGGTGTTGAGATCACTTTTAAAGATGAGATCAACAACACCGAACAGCGCTGGTGCTATCAGGACGGTCTGAATGATTACCTGGCGGAAGCGGTAAACGGTTTACCGACGCTGCCAGAAAAACCGTTTATCGGTAATTTCGCTGGCGATACTGAAGCGGTGGACTGGGCGCTACTGTGGCTGCCGGAAGGCGGTGAACTGCTGACCGAAAGCTACGTCAACCTGATCCCAACGATGCAGGGCGGTACCCATGTTAATGGCCTGCGTCAGGGCCTGCTGGACGCGATGCGTGAGTTCTGTGAATACCGCAACATTCTGCCGCGCGGTGTAAAGCTGTCGGCGGAAGATATCTGGGATCGCTGCGCCTATGTGCTGTCAGTAAAAATGCAGGATCCGCAGTTTGCCGGGCAGACCAAAGAACGTCTCTCTTCGCGTCAGTGCGCGGCATTTGTTTCTGGCGTGGTGAAAGATGCCTTCATCCTGTGGCTGAACCAGAACGTTCAGGCGGCGGAGCTGCTGGCGGAGATGGCGATTTCCAGCGCCCAGCGCCGTATGCGTGCGGCCAAAAAAGTGGTGCGTAAAAAGCTGACCAGCGGTCCGGCGCTGCCTGGCAAACTGGCTGACTGTACCGCGCAGGACCTTAACCGTACCGAGCTGTTCCTTGTGGAAGGTGACTCCGCAGGCGGATCTGCCAAGCAGGCGCGCGATCGCGAATATCAGGCTATCATGCCACTGAAAGGTAAGATCCTTAACACCTGGGAAGTCTCCTCCGACGAAGTGCTGGCTTCACAGGAAGTGCACGATATTTCGGTAGCGATCGGTATCGATCCAGACAGCGACGATCTGAGCCAGCTTCGTTATGGCAAAATCTGTATCCTCGCAGATGCGGACTCTGATGGTCTGCACATTGCCACGCTGCTCTGCGCTTTGTTCGTAAAACACTTCCGCGCGTTGGTGAAACACGGTCACGTTTACGTCGCACTGCCACCGCTCTACCGTATTGATCTCGGGAAAGAGGTTTATTACGCGCTGACGGAAGAAGAGAAAGAGGGCGTACTTGAGCAATTAAAACGCAAGAAAGGCAAGCCGAACGTCCAGCGTTTTAAAGGTCTGGGGGAAATGAACCCGATGCAATTGCGCGAAACCACGCTTGATCCGAACACTCGCCGTCTGGTGCAGCTGACTATCGATGATGAAGACGATCAGCGTACTGACGCGATGATGGATATGCTGCTGGCGAAGAAACGCTCGGAAGATCGCCGCAACTGGTTGCAAGAGAAAGGCGACATGGCGGAGATTGAGGTCTGATAATCCTCCCGCCAGAAGAATAAAACATAGCCCGGTATACAAGTGTATACCGGGCTTTTTTGATCAAAATTCCATTTTCACCGTGAATTGCACTTCACGCGGATCGCCAATCTGATTCCCCAGATTATTTGTGGCGATGGAAGAGGTGTAATACGTTTTATCAAACAGGTTTTTGACGTTTAATTGCAGTGTGACCGGATACTGCAATTTCATTTTGTATGCGGCGAAGGCATCGGCAACGAAATAGCCTGGCAGATAATAGTCAGCCCCATTGGTTGCCGAACGACGGCTTACGCCATGTCCACCACCGCCAAACGTCAGTGTGTTATTGCCTGGCATGTTATGAATGTCATAGGTCAGGAATAGCGAACCGGTATGACGAGGAACATTCGGCAATGGTTTCCCTGCATAATCAGGATCTTCCAGAACCTTAGCATCGGTATAGCCGTAGCTGGCAATGATATTAATGTTTTCAGTTAATGCTCCCGCAAGGTCGACTTCTACCCCTCTTGAACGAACGCGGCCTGCCGTTTTGGCGATGGTTTCATCACCAATACTTTCGGTATACAACACGTTACGTTTATGGATATCAAACAGCGCAATATCTGCGGTTATACCATCGAACAGCTCGAATTTTGCCCCGACTTCGTAAGCATTAGATGATTCCGGTGGAAGATCTCCGATGTAGCTGGCAATTGACGATTGCGGCATAAATGTTTGCGAATAATTAGCAAATAAGGATACCGATGGCGTCAGTTTGTAGACTAACCCCAGTTTGGGCGTCCATTGTTCATCGCGGCTGTCAGTATTGACATTAAAAGGACGGCCTTTACCCGCATACTGCGTGTAATACTGATAGCGGATCCCGGCGACGGCAATCCAGTTATCGGTCAGATAGAGTGCGTCCTGTGCATACGCTGAGTAGCTCTCCTGTTTGATCGTCTGATCACTGTCCGACGCCGAAACCGTTGTACATTTGCTGGTATTACCATAAACAGGGTTGTAGATATTGAAATCTTTAGCTTTTTTACAGCGAATCATATCTGTGCGCAGAAGATCATAATATTCATATGACACCCCACCCAGAATCTCATTATAGAACCCAGCAATATCAACATTCCCTTGCAGATCCGCACGAGTAGAATGCATACGCTGGGTAGATCCCTGAGTTGCATCAACACGCCGTGTCAGCGTTCCTGTCGTTGCATCATACGCGGTAACACGAGCCTGATTATCGCCGTATTTATCCTGGCTGTAGCTGTAATCAAAGCGCGCTGTCCACTGGCTATTGAGATGATATTCTGCGTTGAGTTGCGCCAGATCGGACTGACCATCTGTAATATTAAACGGTTCGTCAAAACGTATTTTTCGATCAACGTTTACGGGCTGTTTCGTCGTAAGGTCGAAAATCGTTCCACGATCGAACGGAGTTTTATAGTCCCGATGGGAATAGAGCATGGTTACTGTTGCATTATCACCAAACCAGGTGAGTGACGGGGCAATAAATGTACTGCGCTCTTTACCGAAGTTTCGCCAGTAATCTTCATCCTGCACTTCCCCCGTCAGGCGGTATGCCAGCTGAGTGCCTTCAATGGGACCTGTGATATCAAGTTGCCCAGTGCCTCCGCCAAAACTGGAGGACGTGGCTGAGACAGAACCATGGAATGTTTTTTCCGGGCGCTTGGTCACGACGTTAATCAATCCACCAGGATCGAGAATGCCATACAGCGTGGAGGCCGGACCTTTTAGCACTTCCACACGTTCTGTGGCGGCGTTGAAACTGCGAGGAAGTACAGTTCGCAGGCCGTTGGTCATGATGGAGCCATCCCGGTTTGCGCCAAACCCACGACGTACAAAGGCGTCCTGAGTTCCGCCTAATGTATTGGTCTGTACCACGTTACTGACGTTATAAAGCGCTTCATCCAGCGTCGTCGCATTCTGATTTTCCAGAACCTGATCGCTAACCGTATTGACCACCTGCGGGATATCCAGCATCGGCATATCGGTTAATGTCGCCGTGGAAGTGCTCAGAGGTTGATAACCATCGGTCGCCTCAGTTGCGGTATTTGCATCCGCTGTAACAGTGATTGTTTCGCCATCTTTGGTCGTTGCAGTGTCGGTTGCATGAATCATTGGTGCTGCAAAGAGCAGTGAAAAGAGCGCCCGACCTTTGATTCCTGAGAATGAAGGTGTGAACTTAGCCATTTAGTCTGTTATCCCAAAAACTCACGGATTGTCGTGAGTGAAAATTGTTTCTTGTTGCTCACTAAGCACTATCCGTTTGTTATTTCGTCATCGGATATGTAATTGAGAATCATTCAACCATGCGGTGATGTAGTAGTAAATGAGAAATAACAAAAAATTGCTACATGTGTTTTTATGAGAGGTTAATGCAATTCAATTGATGATAATTTATTAATATTTAATGGTTTTATTTTTATCTTTAAAAATATTTCACCTGTTATTTACCTTGTTTTTGTATGGCTTTTAACTTCTTGACTACTACATTTTGTGGCGTCAAACTCTCAAAGGAGAATGAGTTTTATTTTTGTTTGTCTTTGATTAAGTTGGCGTACACGTGGCACATAACGCAAAAGGGCAGGGGCTGATCCTCGACAATGTTTCTGCCGGGTATCACACGAAAATCATTGTTGATGGTGTTTCTTTCTCCGTTCCCACAGAAAAAATGACCGTTCTGGTTGGGGCAAACGGCTGTGGAAAGTCGACGTTGCTCAGCACCATTGCACGTATCTTGCAACCTATGGGCGGCTCGATATTGCTGGATGGTAAAGCGATTCACGAGCAACCAACGAAAGCGTTATCCCGTAGACTTGGGATCTTGCCGCAGTCGCCATTATTGCCGGAGGGCTTAACCGTTTATGAACTGGTGTCGCGTGGGCGTTTTCCCTGGCAGAATTTCATTCGTCAATGGAGCGACGCCGACGAGCAGGCGGTAGAAGAGGCCCTGAAATTAACCGGTACGCAGGAGTTTGCACATTTACCTGTTGAAAAACTTTCTGGTGGGCAGCGCCAGCGTTGCTGGATTGCGATGGTGTTGGCGCAAAAGACGCCTTATATCCTGCTGGATGAACCCACAACCTGGCTTGATTTACGTTATCAGGTTGAAATTCTTGAGTTATTACATGATTTAACGCGTCATCACGGGCGTACAGTCGTCGTGGTGTTGCATGATCTGAATTTTGCCGTCAATTATGGTGATACGTTGATATTTTTACGCCAGGGGAAAGTGGTGCGTGTGTTGAATGAGGGGGAACATTGCACGCCTGAGCTGGTAAAAGCTGTCTTTGACGTTGATGTTCACGCATCAATAAATCCTCTGACGGGAAAGCCGTTCTTCATGCCGTTTCGTGGTGTAGAAAAAGTATGATGCGCACAGGGCTGGTTACTGTAATTTTCCTCGCCTTACTGCTGGTGGGATGCGTGGTATATCCAGGGATTGGTGCCCGATTTATTGCACCACAAACGGTGTTGCAGGCATTTCTTCATTTTGAACCGCAAAACTTCGATCACAACGTAATTGTAAGACTCCGTTTGCCGCGTTTAGCGGCAGCATTGCTTACCGGTGCTTCTCTTGGAGTTGCTGGTGCTTTGTTGCAGGCTGTCATTCGTAACCCATTGGGGGAGCCACATATTTTAGGCTTAAATGCCGGAGCCGCTCTTGCTGTCGTTGCTGCCAGTGCGCTTGGGCTGGCCTTTCCGGTTGGACGCCCACTGCTGGCATCTACGGGCGGCGCGTTATTGTTCCTGTTGATATTGCTGCTTTCCTCCGCAGGGCGTTCAGGGTTAACGCCAATGAAAGTTACTTTATGCGGCGTGGCGCTATCGGCGTTCGTGTCCTCAATAACGGCTGCAATCCTGATTCTTGACGAACAAACACTGCTGGCGATGCGGACATGGCTAGCAGGTGATTTAGCGGGGCAGGATTGGGCGACGCTGGGTACGTCCGCCTGGTTTTCTCTGGGGGGGGTTGTGTTAGCCATTTACCTTGCGCCCTCTCTTAACATGTTGGCACTGGGTGATCGCATGGCGCAGGGGCTGGGCGTCTCGGTACTCCGCACGCGAACATTCACTCTGCTTGCGATCGCGTTGCTCTGTGGCGCAGCCGTATCGATTGCTGGCCCCATTGGTTTTGTCGGTCTGCTAGTACCGCAGATTGTCAGGCGTCTGGTATCAGCGGATCTGCGCGTTCTGCTCCCTCTTTCAGCTTGTGTCGGCGCGCTTTTGTTATTACTGGCAGATATTATTGCTCGGACGCTTTTCACGCCCCATGAGTTAGCGACCGGTGTCATGACGGCGTTAGTTGGTGCGCCTGTTTTTGTCATTATGGCGACGAGGATGTTCAAATGAGTCGGATAATGAACGTCGGGCTACGTCCACTACGTGTTGGTAAGTTTTCGACACTGGTACGCCCTAAAAATCTGGTGTTGCTTGGTGGGCTGTTTCTGTTTGCGGTTGGAATACTGATATTCGGTCTGATGCAGGGTTCTTTTTCTGTCCCGGCATCGGAAGTAGGACGAGCGTTGTTTGCTCCAGAAAACGTAAGCACAGACGCACGTTATATTGTGCAGGATATTCGCTTGCCGAGAGTCATCATGGCATTGCTATGCGGAGCCATGTTAGGTATGGCGGGGGCCGCGATGCAATCCATTGCGCGTAACGGCCTTGCCGATCCTGGTTTAATCGGCGTCAAAGAAGGATGTAGCGTGGCGGTGCTGTGGCTGATTTTCCAGTTTCCAATGCTGGGAATGTTCTGGCGTCCAGTGGCTGGTCTTGCTGGTGGCTTGTTGGTGGCTTTAATCGTGATTTTTTGTGCGCGCGATATTTCCCGCCCGCGATTTGTTCTGATTGGTATTGGTGTTTCCTGGTTTTTCGCCGCCGGTATCGGTGTATTTATGACCACTGCAGATGTTCGAGATGTACAAACTGCATTGATGTGGTTATCGGGAAGCCTGCATGCAGCTAACTGGATGTTAGTCGGTATTTCAGCCTGTTGGATGTTGCCAGCCGCTCTTTTATTGCTGTTCACCGCCAGGACGGCGGATATCGCTCTGCTTGGTCATCAGGTTGCAACCGGGTTAGGGGTGAATAGTTCTCGTCTGGCGTTGTTACGTGTCGCCGCACCAATAATCCTGACAGCCGTCTGCGTTTCGTGTGTTGGTAACATCGGTTTTGTCGGATTGATAGCACCCCATATATCACGTTTTATTCTACGTGGCGGGCAGACGACATTACTGCTGGGGAGCGCCGTATCGGGGGCGTTGTTAGTCATCCTGGCGGATAGCATTGGTCGTTTGGCTTTTTTGCCTTTGCAACTGCCTGCCGGAATCATTATTTCATTGATTGGTGGACCATTCTTTTTGCTACTGCTCTGGCAGCGCAGGAACAGTTTTTAATGGGAGTTATATGCGTTTATTTTTTTCTCTGCTGATACTGTTGTCATTCTTTGCCCGCGCGACAGAACCTGTTCAGGTCTTTACTGATGATTTAGGGCGCAAAGTTACTGTTCCTGCTCATCCAAAGAGAATTGTCTCTTTACACGATCTTGATATCACTATTCCTCTGATTGAGCTCGGTGTACCTCCTGTCGCCAGCCACGGGCGAACCCGGCCTGATGGTAGCCATTTCATTCGATCAGGCGCGTTATTGACAGGTGTCGACTTTGATAATTCATCGATCGCTTTTATTGGCACCGCTGATATTGATATTGAAGCGATTGTGGCGGCAAAGCCTGACCTGATCATCACAGAACCGACCCGTAATACGCCCATTGAACAACTGGAAAAAATTGCGCCCACGGTGAGCATTGATCATCTCAAAGGAGGCGCGCCAGAAATCTACCGCAAGCTGGCAGAACTTACAGGAACGCAGTCGCAGCTGGCGATACTTGAACGCCGCTATCAGGCACAAATCAATGCGCTGAAGGCGACGCTGGACAGCCAAAAAATAACGGTATCGGTGATTCAGGCAAATCAGGGAAAAATTAATGTGATGCATAGCTATCATTCGCTGGGGCGGGTATTACGCGATGCTGGTTTTCGCTTTCCGCCGCTGATTGAGAGCATTCCTGAAGGTGGGCGAATGGATGTGAGCGCAGAGCGTTTACCTGAACTGGATGCCGATTTTGTTTTTGCAACCTGGCGCGGTGACACCGGTGGTAAACCTCAGGATGAGCTGGCAGCAATGGAAAAAGTCATGCCGGGATGGTGTCAGTTTCTGACGGCCTGTCGTTCCGGGCGCTATGTGCTGATTTCTCGTGAAGAGGCGATTTCTAACTCCTTTGCATCTCTGGGGCTGATGGCTGCGCAGATACAATCACAAATTGCGGGACGACCTCTACCGGAGGCTAAATGATCCAGAAAGACAAAACGCGGGTTGATATTTATGGTGAGCGTTTTCGCACTCGCGCGAGTCAGTTAACGCCTGGGTTAAGAGCTGTCGCAAGCTACATTAATGAGCATCGTGAAGTGGTACTCGAGCAAACGGCGATGGAAATTGCGGCCACGTTGAACACTTCCGATGCCACAGTTATCAGGGCTATACAGGCTCTGGGGTTTGCCGGGCTGCGTGATCTGAAACGCACTCTGGAACAGTGGCTTGGTCCAGCCCTTAGTTCCAGCGAAAAGATGTCTACGACGGTGAGTAACTTGACGAGCGATGTTAACACCGCAATCGACTTTGTTCTTGAAGGGCATTTGTATACTTGTAATGTCCTGTCAGAGCCTGAAAACCGCCACGCGCTTGCGCAAGCTGTAGCGTTGTTGGTGCAGGCACGGCAAGTCGCTATTTTTGGCATTGGCGCTTCGGGTATCCTGGCGGACTATACCGCACGACTATTCAACCGCATAGGTTTGCCTGCCACGGCACTAAACCGTACGGGTATTGGCCTTGCCGAGCAACTGATCGCGCTTCAACGTGGCGATGTTCTGATCATGATGGCGCAAAAATCTGCGCACCGGGAAGGGCTGACAACGCTTCGTGAGGCGAGGCGGCTGGGGATCCCTGTTATTTTGCTGACAAACGCGCTGGATTCACGTTTTAGCAAAGACGCCAGTATCGTGATTCATGTTCCGCGCGGGGATGAAAAGGGGAAAACGCCACTACATGGTACGGTATTGTTGTGTCTGGAAATGATTGTCTGGTCGGTAGCTTCCGCAGTGCCGCAGCGTGCGGTTAAAACCATTAAGCGAATTAACGATTTCCATCGAGGACTGAAAACGGGAAGAAAGAATGGCTAATCTGGGCTGAGACCGGTAGCAGCACCGGCCTCTTTTCAGGAATGTTAAATCCCCGGTTGCAGAATACGGATATTCATCTCCAGCACGTCGCCTTTTACGGCTTCGCTGTACGCCTTCATGTGCGGGGTTTGCAGATGCGCTTCAAGATGCGCGATGCTTTCCCACTGCTCAATCATCACGATAGAATCCGGTGCCATAGACTGGAAACTCACGCCAGCAGCGCAATCCACCATTGGCGCATAGCCGTGGCAACCTTCTTCTTTCAGTACGGTTGGAACGATTTTAGCAAACTGATCCAATACTGCCTGACGGTGATGTTGACCAGGACGAGTACGGATTTCTGCGATTACGGTAAGCATGGTTAACTCCTTCTAAAGCCTGAGCTCTAGTTAACCAAAAATTTCCACAAGATGCTTGCGATATTCTTCAGTATAGCGGGGAACATCAGGCATTTTTATCACGTCATTAGCGATAAATGTCGACAGCGGTTCCATGCCAAGGAATTGGTTTGCTTTATGGAACGGCAGATACACACCGTCAACGCCAACGCCGTGGAAGAACTGATCTTTTTCGGTGAAGGCTTCCATTGGTGCGTTCCAGGTCAGAGAAAGCATATATTTTTTGCCCTGTACCAGGCCGCCGGAACCGTATTTTTTCGACGGATCTTTGCGGGTACGACCATCGCTGGCATACAGAGTCCCGTGACCTTCGGTGAATACATCATCAATGTATTTTTTCACTGTCCACGGCGCGCCCATCCACCAGCCTGGCATCTGCCAGATCACCACATCAGCCCAGAGAAAGTTTTGTACTTCCGCTTTGACATCGTAGTCGCTGTCGGCGCGAACGATGCGAACATCATGCCCGAGGTCGCGCAGTGTGCCATCCGCGACTTCGGTCAGGGTGTCGTTCAGTTGACCATTGGAGTGGGCGAATTTTTTCGCGCCGTTGATAATCAGGATGTTGCTCATTTTTTAACCTCAAGGTGAGACGTTTGTCGACTATAGTACGTCACAGAGCGGTACGGTGAAATTAGCAAAATGTGCAAAGTCTTTTGCTAATTTAGCAAAAGTCTTACCCTTACCAGCTCACCTTCGCCTCAAATCCACCTTGTTCCGCATTCCCAAACTCAACATTCATGCCATGCAATTTGGCGATTCGCTGGACAATCGATAGCCCAAGTCCACTGCCGGTAGCGGTTTGTCCGGGTGGGCGATAGAAGCGTTCGCCAATTCTCGCCAGTGCCTCTGGCGTCACACCGGGGCCGTTATCCCTCACGATGAAATTTTCGGCATTCAGCGTGACGTCCACCACGCTGCCCTGTGGACTGTAGCGCACGGCGTTATCCAGAAGGTTTCGTACCAACAAACTTAGCAACAGCGGTTGTCCGGTGCGTTTGATACCGTGGGCATTGAGTGTCAGTCGCACGTCAATTTTCGCCTGCTGCGCCGTGTGGTAAATATCCATTACCGACGATTGCAGGAGATCTTCAAGCGGGATCTCCGCGACGTCCTGAAGGTTATCCAGTGAGTCCAGCCGCGATAGCGTGAGCAGTTGATCAACCAGACGAGTAGCACGATCGATTCCGGAATGTAATTGAAGCAGCGCTTTTTTCCGCGCCTGCGGATCATCGTCAGAGAGCTGCGCAACTTCGGTTTGCACTTTCAGCGCCGTTAACGGGCTACGAAGTTCGTGAGCTGCGTCGGAGGTAAAGCGTCGTTCACGAACCATCATCGCATGTGTGCGGGCGAACAGTTGATTCAACGACTCAACCAGTGGACGCACTTCGCTGGGTACGCCCGTCGCGTTTAGTGGTTTTTCCGAGTCAGGGTCACGCATACGTAGTGCCAGCGCCAGTTTGTTCAGCGGCGCGAGTTCACGACCCAGTAGTACCATCATGATGATTAACATAATCGGCAGTGCGACAAGCCACGGGATCAATTGCCCGGCAACAATCGCCAGCGCCATGTCTTCGCGGTATTCCCATTCCTGACCAACAACGATGCGATATTTGCCATCAGGTGAGGTCATCCAGACAAAACGCCAGGGATCGTCTTCACCGACCAGTTGCCCGTCAGCAAAACCTTCCCGTTGATAGCTATAGGGAATATCTTCTCCGTTATCGCCATCATTAAGGACCATTCTGCCGTCGTGGGTAAAGATGGCAAAGGTCAGCGCATCGTCATCAACATGACCGTGTTTTAATTTATTTGGCGTCTGTGCCATGCGATCTACCGCGTTGATTTCGTTGAGATCGAGCGTACTTAACCGCTTGGCAAACAGCATCAGTTGGGTGTCGAACAACTCATCGACGTTATCCGTTGTTTGTTTCCAGGCGACAAAGCTGGAAAGCAGCCAGGTCACTGAGGCCAGAATTAAAAAGATTAGCGTCAGCCTGACTCGCAGACTAAGACGTTGGGTAAATTTCATTTCTCACCTAATGTGTAGCCAATACCATGAACGGTACGAATAAAATCACTGCCGAGTTTGCGTCGCAGATGATGCACATGCACTTCAACGGCATTACTGGTGACCTCTTCGTCCCAGGTATACAGTTTCTCTTCAATCAGTTTGCGCGGCAGTACCCGACCAGCGTTACGCATCAGTAATTCCAGCAGGGCAAATTCTGTTGGTTTCAGCGTTAAGGGTTCGCCAGCCAGCGTGGCGATACGTTTGCCGGGGTCGAGCATGACGTTACCGTGGCGCAGTTCGTTGCTGGCCTGGCCGTTGGTTCGGCGCATCAGAGCTTCCAGCCTGGCGGCGACTTCTATCAACGCAAAAGGTTTACACAGATAATCGTCAGCTCCCAGACGCAGCCCCTCTACACGTTCCGCTAACGCATCGCGCGCGGTCAGGATCAGTACCGGCTCACGCTGACCTTTTTCTCGCCATTCGCGCAAAATATCGCGACCATCCATGCCTGGTAAGGTTAAATCCAGGATCACCGCATCATAAGGCGCACTATATAGCGCCTCTTTTCCCTGACGACCTTGTGTAAACCAGTCGACGCTAAAACCCATTTTACTAAGGCCCGTTTTGATGCCGTCGCCAATCAGCATGTCATCTTCTATCAGTAAAATTCGCATTTTTTCATCCCTGCGATAACCGTATTTGCTGCCAGTAAACCGTGTTGTAACGCGCTCTGTACAGCATTAAATTTTATTTTTTTCCCTTAAGAAGTTGTTAAGGACTATCTTGTTAAATGCTCGGAAACAGACATTAAAGGGAGTAATAAACATGAAAAAATTCGCAGCAGTAATCGCAGTAATGGCCCTGTGCAGCGCACCGGTGATGGCAGCAGAGCAGGGCGGTTTTTCTGGCCCATCGGCAACGCAAAGTCAGGCCGGAGGATTCCAGGGGCCGAACGGCAGCGTAACGACCGTAGAAAGCGCAAAATCCCTGCGTGACGACACCTGGGTAACCCTGCGCGGCAATATCGTTGAACGCATCTCTGACGATCTCTACGTGTTCAAAGATGCCAGCGGTACTATCAATGTTGATATCGACCACAAACGCTGGAACGGCGTGACGGTGACGCCGAAAGATACGGTTGAGATTCAGGGTGAAGTCGATAAAGACTGGAATTCTGTTGAAATTGACGTCAAACAGATCCGCAAAGTAAATCCGTAATTGTTACCGCTCCCGGGACGCATTCCCGGGAATAATTTCGCAGGGAGGCAAAATGACAAACCTGACACTGGATGTAAATATTATCGATTTCCCATCAATCCCTGTGGCGATGTTGCCGCACCGCTGTAGCCCTGAGTTGCTCAACTACAGCGTGGCGAAATTTATCATGTGGCGTAAAGAGACGGGGCTTTCTCCTGTTAACCAAAGCCAGACTTTTGGCGTCGCCTGGGACGACCCTGCCACCACCGCACCGGAAGCGTTTCGCTTTGATATCTGCGGCAGCGTTAGCGAACCGATCCCCGATAATCGTTATGGTGTGAGTAATGGTGAACTTACCGGTGGACGTTATGCTGTGGCCCGCCATGTTGGCGAGCTGGACGATATTTCACACACGATATGGGGCATCATTCGCCACTGGCTACCTGCAAGCGGCGAGAAAATGCGTAAAGCACCGATTCTGTTTCACTACACCAATCTTGCCGAAGGGATGACAGAGCAGCGACTGGAAACGGATGTTTATGTACCGTTAGCGTGATGGAGAATCTTTACCGGAGTGTGAGCCACATCACTCGCGATAAGTTTGAGCGAACAATGCCACAGGCGTATTGTTGTCGGGCTTATAATTTCTCCGGTAAGGAATACCATGTATACGCGAAATTTATTATGGCTGGTCAGCCTGGTAAGTGCGGCTCCTCTCTACGCTGCTGACGTTCCCGCCAACACACCGCTCGCCCCGCAACAAGTCTTTCGTTACAACAATCATAGCGACCCAGGTACGCTCGACCCGCAAAAGGTAGAGGAGAATACTGCCGCGCAGATTGTGCTGGATCTGTTTGAAGGTCTGGTATGGATGGACGGTGAAGGCCAGGTGCAGCCCGCTCAGGCTGAACGCTGGGAGATACTGGACGGCGGCAAGCGCTATATTTTCCATCTGCGTAGCGGTTTGCAGTGGTCAGACGGTCAGCCTCTGACGGCAGAGGATTTTGTCCTCGGCTGGCAGCGCGCGGTTGACCCGAAAACGGCAAGCCCTTTTGCTGGCTATCTGGCACAGGCGCACATTAACAATGCCGCGGCTATTGTTGCGGGTAAAGCAGATGTTACATCGCTGGGTGTCAAAGCGATGGATGATCGTACTCTTGAAGTTACGCTTGAGCAGCCGGTTCCTTGGTTCACGACGATGCTCGCCTGGCCGACGCTGTTCCCGGTTCCCCATCATGTCATCGCGAAATATGGCGATAGCTGGAGTAAGCCTGCGCATATGGTTTACAACGGTGCCTTTGTGCTTGAACAGTGGGTAGTTAACGAAAAGATTACTGCACGCAAAAATCCAAAGTACCGCGATGCGCAACATACAGTATTGCAACAGGTTGAGTATCTGGCGCTGGATAATTCGGTCACCGGCTATAACCGCTATCGCGCGGGAGAGGTCGATCTCACCTGGGTTCCGGCGCAGCAAATTCCCACCATTGAAAAATCACTGCCTGGCGAGCTACGAATTATCCCGCGTCTGAACAGCGAATATTACAACTTTAACCTTGAGAAACCGCCATTTAACGATGTGCGGGTGCGTCGGGCGCTATATCTTACGGTTGATCGACAGCTTATTGCGCAAAAGGTACTGGGGTTGAGAACGCCCGCAACCACGCTGACGCCGCCAGAGGTAAAAGGCTTTAGCGCGACGACGTTCGATGAACTGCAAAAGCCAATGAGTGAGCGTGTCGCGATGGCAAAAGCCTTGCTGAAACAGGCGGGATACGACGCCTCTCATCCGCTACGCTTTGAGCTGTTCTACAACAAGTACGATCTGCATGAAAAAACCGCGATAGCGTTGTCTTCCGAATGGAAAAAATGGCTGGGTGCACAGGTGACGCTGCGCACAATGGAGTGGAAAACTTATCTTGATGCCCGACGAGCCGGTGATTTCATGCTGTCGCGGCAGTCGTGGGATGCGACGTATAATGATGCTTCCAGCTTCCTGAACACGCTCAAAAGCGATAGTGAAGAAAACGTCGGTCACTGGAAAAATGCGCAGTATGACGCCTTACTAAACCAGGCCACGCAGATCACTGATGCGACAAAGCGTAATGCGTTGTATCAGCAGGCAGAAGTGATCATCAACCAACAGGCACCGCTGATTCCTATCTACTATCAGCCGTTAATCAAACTGCTTAAACCCTACGTTGGCGGTTTTCCGCTGCATAATCCCCAGGATTATGTCTACAGCAAAGAGTTGTATATCAAGGCACATTGATGCCTTTATCGCCGTCGGAGCACGTCCAGCGGCGCTATTCACGCTGATCTCCTGTGACTCGACGCGGCAGATAATGTAGTATCTCCGGCAATATTACCCCTTTGAAGGCTGGCGAATAAGTTGAGGAATCAGAATTAATGAGCGATATGGCAGAGCGCCTTGCGCTACATGAATTTACGGAAAACGCCTACTTAAACTACTCCATGTACGTGATCATGGACCGTGCGTTGCCGTTTATTGGTGATGGTCTGAAACCTGTTCAGCGCCGCATTGTGTATGCGATGTCTGAGCTGGGCCTGAATGCCAGCGCCAAATTTAAAAAATCGGCCCGTACCGTCGGTGACGTACTGGGTAAATACCATCCGCACGGCGATAGCGCCTGTTATGAAGCGATGGTCCTGATGGCGCAGCCGTTCTCTTACCGTTATCCGCTGGTTGATGGTCAGGGGAACTGGGGCGCGCCGGACGATCCGAAATCGTTCGCAGCAATGCGTTACACCGAATCCCGGTTGTCGAAATATTCCGAGCTGCTATTGAGCGAGCTGGGGCAGGGGACGGCTGACTGGGTGCCAAACTTCGACGGCACTTTGCAGGAGCCGAAAATGCTACCTGCCCGTCTGCCAAACATTTTGCTTAACGGCATCACCGGTATTGCCGTCGGCATGGCGACCGATATTCCACCGCATAACCTGCGTGAAGTGGCTCAGGCGGCAATCGCATTAATCGACCAGCCGAAAACCACGCTCGACCAGCTGCTGGATATCGTGCAGGGGCCGGATTATCCGACTGAAGCGGAAATTATCACTTCGCGCGCCGAGATCCGTAAAATCTACGAGAACGGACGTGGTTCAGTGCGTATGCGCGCGGTTTGGAAGAAAGAAGATGGCGCGGTGGTTATCAGCGCATTGCCGCATCAGGTTTCAGGTGCGCGCGTACTGGAGCAAATTGCTGCGCAAATGCGCAACAAAAAGCTGCCGATGGTTGACGATCTGCGCGATGAATCTGACCACGAGAACCCGACCCGTCTGGTGATTGTGCCGCGTTCCAACCGCGTGGATATGGATCAGGTGATGAACCACCTCTTCGCAACCACCGATCTGGAAAAGAGCTATCGTATTAACCTCAATATGATCGGTCTGGATGGTCGTCCGGCGGTGAAAAACCTGCTGGAAATCCTCTCCGAATGGCTGGTGTTCCGCCGCGATACCGTGCGCCGCCGACTGAACTATCGTCTGGAGAAAGTCCTCAAGCGCCTGCATATCCTCGAAGGTTTGCTGGTGGCGTTTCTCAATATCGACGAAGTGATTGAGATCATTCGTAATGAAGATGAACCGAAACCGGCGCTGATGTCGCGGTTTGGCCTTACGGAAACCCAGGCGGAAGCGATCCTCGAACTGAAACTGCGTCATCTTGCCAAACTGGAAGAGATGAAGATTCGCGGTGAGCAGAGTGAGCTGGAAAAAGAGCGCGACCAGTTGCAGGGCATTTTGGCTTCCGAGCGTAAAATGAATAACCTGCTGAAGAAAGAACTGCAGGCAGACGCGCAAGCCTACGGTGACGAACGTCGTTCGCCGTTGCAGGAACGCGAAGAAGCGAAAGCGATGAGCGAGCACGACATGCTGCCGTCTGAACCTGTCACCATTGTGCTGTCGCAGATGGGCTGGGTACGCAGCGCTAAAGGCCATGATATCGACGCGCCGGGCCTGAATTATAAAGCGGGTGATAGCTTCAAAGCGGCGGTGAAAGGTAAGAGCAACCAACCGGTAGTTTTTGTTGATTCCACCGGTCGTAGCTATGCCATCGACCCGATTACGCTGCCGTCGGCGCGTGGTCAGGGCGAACCGCTCACCGGCAAATTAACGTTGCCGCCTGGGGCGACCGTTGACCATATGCTGATGGAAAGCGACGATCAGAAACTGCTGATGGCTTCCGATGCGGGTTACGGTTTCGTCTGCACCTTTAACGATCTGGTAGCGCGTAACCGTGCAGGTAAGGCTTTGATCACCTTACCGGAAAATGCCCATGTTATGCCGCCGGTGGTGATTGAAGATGCTTCCGATATGCTGCTGGCAATCACTCAGGCAGGCCGTATGTTGATGTTCCCGGTAAGCGATCTGCCGCAGTTGTCGAAGGGCAAAGGCAATAAGATTATCAACATTCCGTCGGCAGAAGCCGCGCGTGGCGAGGATGGTCTGGCGCAACTGTACGTTCTGCCGCCGCAAAGCACGCTGACCATTCATGTTGGGAAACGCAAAATTAAACTGCGTCCGGAAGAGCTACAGAAAGTCACTGGCGAACGTGGACGCCGCGGTACGTTGATGCGCGGTTTGCAGCGTATCGATCGTGTTGAGATCGACTCTCCTCGCCGTGCCAGCAGCGGTGATAGCGAAGAGTAATATGTCGGGGAGGGCGCTGTTTCCTCCCGCTTGCAAGGAACGCCGGATGAAACGTTAAGTCGTCATCCGGCAGCGTATTCAACCCCCGGAAACGATAAAAATTCCCTTGAAACCGTTGTTTATTCATGCGTTGCGATTAACAATACGCTTTTCCAGAGAGCGGCTTTTAACAATGCCCTAACCTGATTTCAGGTGACGTACAATGCCAGTCTCTCAGACCTTCAGAGGGTGTTATGCTATATATCTTTCGTCTTATTATTACCGTGATTTACAGCATCTTAGTCTGTGTATTCGGCTCCATTTACTGCCTTTTCAGCCCGCGTAACCCGAAACATGTGGCCACCTTTGGGCATATGTTTGGCCGTCTTGCGCCGCTTTTCGGCCTGAAAGTGGAGTGCCGCAAACCTGCAGACGCTGAAAGCTACGGCAATGCTATCTATATCGCTAACCACCAGAACAACTATGACATGGTGACAGCATCGAACATTGTGCAACCGCCGACGGTGACGGTAGGTAAAAAGAGCTTGCTGTGGATCCCCTTCTTCGGGCAGTTGTACTGGTTAACCGGCAACTTATTGATCGACAGAAACAATCGCACTAAAGCTCACGGCACTATTGCGGAAGTCGTGAATCATTTCAAAAAACGCCGTATTTCCATCTGGATGTTCCCGGAAGGTACCCGCAGCCGTGGTCGCGGCCTGCTACCGTTCAAGACCGGGGCATTTCACGCGGCAATTGCGGCAGGCG
Organism: Escherichia sp. WS547; assembly: GCF_046486065.1. Classification (NCBI taxonomy): domain Bacteria; kingdom Pseudomonadati; phylum Pseudomonadota; class Gammaproteobacteria; order Enterobacterales; family Enterobacteriaceae; genus Escherichia; species Escherichia sp. WS547. The sequence goes on from NZ_JBJQMA010000003.1 coordinate 251,966, forward strand.
TCCCGATTATTCCCGTGTGCGTCTCTACAACTTCGAATAAGATTAATCTTAATCGACTGCACAACGGTCTGGTGATTGTCGAAATGCTGCCGCCAATTGACGTCAGTCAGTATGGCAAAGATCAGGTTCGTGAGCTGGCTGCCCATTGTCGTTCGATAATGGAACAAAAAATCGCCGAGCTCGATAAAGAAGTCGCAGAGCGTGAAGCCGCCGGAAAAGTTTAAGTCGGCAATCTGTATTTTTGCGGGGAACACTTTCCTGCACGGTATTACTTTAGCCAGTTTTACATGGAGCAAATATGTCACTCAGTCGGCGTCAGTTCATTCAGGCATCGGGGATTGCACTTTGTGCAGGCGCTGTTCCCCTGAAGGCCAGCGCAGCCGGGCAACAGCAACCGCTACCCGTTCCGCCGCTACTTGAATCTCGCCGTGGGCAACCGCTGTTTATGACTGTACAACGTGCGCACTGGTCATTTACGCCAGGGACACGCGCGTCGGTCTGGGGAATCAATGGTCGTTACCTGGGGCCGACTATCCGCGTCTGGAAGGGCGACGATGTTAAGCTTATTTACAGCAACCGCCTGACAGAAAATGTCTCAATGACGGTGGCCGGGCTACAGGTACCAGGCCCGCTGATGGGCGGTCCGGCACGGATGATGTCGCCAAACGCTGACTGGGCACCCGTACTGCCCATTCGCCAGAACGCAGCTACTCTGTGGTATCACGCCAATACTCCCAACCGCACGGCTCAGCAGGTCTATAACGGCCTTGCCGGAATGTGGCTGGTGGAAGATGAAGTCAGCAAGTCGCTGCCTATCCCCAACCATTATGGTGTGGATGATTTTCCGGTCATTATCCAGGATAAACGGCTGGATAACTTTGGTACGCCAGAATACAACGAACCGGGAAGCGGCGGCTTTGTTGGTGATACGCTGCTGGTTAACGGTGTACAAAGCCCGTACGTTGAAGTCTCGCGTGGCTGGGTGCGCTTGCGACTGCTGAACGCGTCGAACTCTCGTCGCTATCAACTACAGATGAACGATGGTCGCCCGTTACATGTGATTTCTGGCGATCAGGGATTCCTGCCTGCTCCTGTATCGGTGAAGCAACTTTCGCTGGCACCGGGCGAGCGCCGCGAGATTCTGGTGGATATGAGCAACGGCGATGAAGTGTCGATCACCTGTGGCGAAGCGGCGAGCATTGTTGATCGTATTCGTGGCTTCTTTGAGCCATCCAGTATTCTGGTTTCTACCCTGGTGCTAACGCTGCGCCCAACCGGCCTTCTGCCGCTGGTCACAGACAGTCTTCCGATGCGCTTGCTGCCAACTGAAATCATGGCTGGTTCGCCAATTCGCAGTCGCGATATCAGTCTGGGTGATGACCCGGGTATTAATGGACAGCTGTGGGACGTCAACCGTATTGATGTCACCGCGCAGCAAGGAACGTGGGAACGCTGGACGGTACGCGCGGACGAGCCGCAAGCGTTCCATATTGAAGGCGTAATGTTCCAGATCCGTAACGTGAATGGCGCGATGCCGTTCCCGGAAGACAGAGGCTGGAAAGATACCGTTTGGGTTGACGGACAAGTGGAGCTGCTTGTTTATTTCGGTCAGCCTTCCTGGGCGCACTTCCCGTTCTACTTCAACAGTCAGACGCTGGAAATGGCGGACCGTGGCTCGATTGGGCAACTGTTGGTCAATCCGGTACCGTAATCTTCATACTCGCCCGAGGAGGGCGAGTATGGAATACCTTTCGATTTCTCTTTCGTTCCGGCTTATAATCCCCGGCCTTTGATTATTTTTTTATCATTTCTGGAAGCAAAATGAGCTCTATCTCCCTGATCCAACCGGATCGCGACCTGTTCTCCTGGCCGCAGTACTGGGCCGCCTGTTTTGGACCGGCACCGTTTTTGCCGATGTCTCGTGAAGAGATGGATCAACTTGGCTGGGATAGCTGCGACATCATTTTGGTTACTGGCGACGCGTATGTCGATCACCCAAGCTTCGGGATGGCGATTTGCGGTCGTATGCTGGAAGCGCAGGGCTTTCGCGTCGGGATCATCGCCCAGCCGGACTGGAGCAGCAAAGACGACTTTATGCGTCTGGGTAAACCGAATCTGTTTTTCGGTGTTACTGCTGGCAACATGGATTCGATGATCAACCGTTATACCGCCGATCGCCGTTTACGTCATGACGATGCCTACACGCCGGATAACGTCGCGGGTAAGCGCCCGGATCGCGCCACACTGGTTTATACCCAGCGTTGTAAAGAGGCGTGGAAAGATGTACCGGTGATCCTCGGCGGTATTGAGGCTAGTCTGCGCCGTACCGCGCATTATGATTACTGGTCCGATACCGTGCGCCGTTCCGTGCTGGTGGATTCGAAAGCCGACATGCTGATGTTTGGTAACGGTGAGCGTCCGCTGGTGGAAGTGGCGCATCGTCTGGCGATGGGCGAGCCAATTAGCGAAATCCGCGATGTGCGTAATACTGCGATTATCGTAAAAGAGGCGTTGCTAGGCTGGAGCGGCGTGGATTCTACTCGTCTTGATACTCCTGGGAAAATCGACCCGATACCGCATCCGTATGGCGAAGATTTGCCGTGTGCGGATAACAAACCGGTGATGCCGAAAAAGCAGGAAGCCAAAGCCGTAACCGTGCAGCCGCCGCGCCCGAAACCGTGGGAAAAAACCTACGTGTTGCTGCCTTCTTTCGAGAAAGTGAAGGGCGATAAAGTGCTGTACGCCCATGCTTCGCGTATTCTGCACCACGAAACTAACCCAGGCTGCGCCCGCGCATTGATGCAAAAACATGGCGACCGCTATGTGTGGATCAACCCGCCTGCTATTCCGCTTTCTACCGAAGAGATGGACAGCGTCTTTGCGCTGCCGTACAAGCGCGTGCCGCATCCGGCCTATGGCAATGCCCGTATTCCGGCTTACGAAATGATCCGTTTCTCGGTCAACATTATGCGCGGCTGCTTTGGCGGCTGCTCTTTCTGTTCTATCACCGAGCACGAAGGGCGCATTATTCAGAGCCGTTCGGAAGATTCGATCATTAATGAGATTGAAGCGATCCGCGACACCGTTCCAGGTTTTACGGGCGTGATTTCCGATCTCGGTGGGCCAACTGCCAACATGTATATGTTGCGCTGCAAATCGCCACGCGCAGAGCAAACTTGTCGCCGTTTGTCCTGCGTTTACCCGGATATTTGTCCGCATATGGACACTAACCACGAACCGACGATCAACCTCTATCGCCGCGCTCGCGATCTGAAAGGCATTAAAAAGATCCTGATTGCCTCAGGCGTACGTTATGACATCGCCGTGGAAGATCCACGCTATATCAAAGAGCTGGCGACCCATCACGTCGGCGGTTATCTGAAGATTGCCCCGGAACATACCGAAGAAGGGCCGTTATCGAAGATGATGAAGCCGGGCATGGGCAGCTATGACCGCTTTAAAGAGCTGTTCGATACTTACTCAAAACAGGCAGGTAAAGAGCAGTATCTGATCCCCTATTTCATCTCCGCGCACCCCGGTACGCGTGATGAAGATATGGTGAATCTGGCGCTGTGGCTGAAAAAGCATCGTTTCCGTCTCGACCAGGTACAGAACTTCTACCCATCGCCGCTGGCGAACTCAACCACCATGTATTACACCGGGAAAAACCCGCTGGCGAAGATTGGTTATAAGAGTGAAGACGTCTTCGTACCGAAGGGCGACAAGCAGCGTCGTTTGCATAAAGCGTTGTTGCGTTACCACGATCCGGCAAACTGGCCGTTAATCCGCCAGGCGCTGGAAGCGATGGGTAAAAAGCATCTGATTGGTAGCCGTCGCGATTGCTTAGTGCCTGCGCCAACCATTGAAGAGATGCGTGAAGCTCGTCGCCAGAACCGCAATACCCGTCCGGCGTTGACGAAACATACGCCGATGGCGACCCAGCGTCAGACGCCTGCTACGGCAAAAAAAGCGTCGTCTACGCAATCTCGTCCGGTGAATGCTGGTGCGAAGAAACGGCCTAAAGCGGCGGTTGGACGTTAAAAAATATCCCCGGCAACTGACACGCTACCGGGGATTTTTTTATCATTCTGCGTACATACGCAAGCAGCGCAGGCAATCAAAATAGTCCTGAGCATCAAGACGCGTATTGGCTCTGTTAGCTTCGGATTTGGCAGCATAGATTTGTGGGCGTAGTGCTTTCATATCCTGCTCAAGCCGGGCGATTTTGGCATTTAATGTTTGCACATTGCTCGCCAGCTGATTGACCTTTTGCTCATTGACGCAGCCACTGAGCAAGCAGGTTGCCAGAACAACAGCTCCCACGGTGAAAATCGTTTTCATATAGTGTTCCCTTTTATTTATTGTTCCGGCTAATTGTTATTTAATTCAGCTCATTGCTTTAATCTGGCGGCAGTTTTTGCCTCAATCTGCTTAAGTAGGCTGCCGCTGTTCGGGCGGATAAAATCAGCGATTTCCCACTTGCCTTCGCGCCGCTGTAAAACCAGTTCTTGCTCTTCGTTGTTGCCATTGGTCAGCGTAAAACGAACATGAATGCGGGCGGAATCGGCGGTTTTCTCCAGGACTCGAATTTCATCAACGCGTGAAAATAGCGACTCTTCGCCAAAACAGATCGGATTGTCGTAAATAAATTGCCGTTCTATTTGCATATCTTCATCGGGATTATTGGCCGTCTTGAAGGTGGTTTTATAGAAGGCATTAACCGCCTGGCGGTAAGAGTCGGAAACCACCCACGTCCACGGCCAGCTATAATCAGCAATATGTTCAAAGAGTTCGGCAACAAAGGCTTCCGGCTGTTCTTTTTGCAACGAAGCTAAAGCGGCCAGCGTTTTTTCATTCTCGCTATTAACTGCTTGTAAGACGCTGCCATGATTGCTGACAATATCGTCAATGACCCAACGACCATTTTCCGCCACCATTTTCAGTGTCTGCGTGGTCTTTTCTTTATCATCTTTAAAGATACGAAAGCGCACAACGGCATCGGCATGATCGGCGTCAGTTTGGGTTATCGCAACGCTTTCTAGCACCAGATCGCCAAAATCCTGACAATCACAAACCGGATCATAATCCAGCCAGCCAATATTGCCCGGCAGCGTAAGATTGTCGTTCAGGGTAAGCGCCTGTTGAATACGCGCAGAAGTTATCGCCCGCTCTCCGGTTTCACCAAAATAAGGGGCAGTGGCATCTGATTTATAGTTCTGATAAATATGCCGGACTGTTTGTTCTACGGTCTGTGAGGGGGGCTGTGCGTGTACGGTAAAACTTGCCAGGGCTGCTAAAAACAGAAGTATTATTTTCATCTGTTTTTCACCTCTCCGTTGCGTTTATCCCGGATATAGATGAGTTGTTCTTTTAAGAGCTTCCGGCTCTGCATGATGATGTCCTTATATTTGGCATTCCTGAACAAGGAAGAGTAACAACGGGCGGGACGCGAGGGGAATAAATGATTTCTGAAAAGTCCGGTAGCGGAACATTACCGCCACCGGGAGAATTTGCATGTTAGCCGCCGAACTGGTCAGGATCGGGACCGAGACGCTTGCCCTGATCGAGTTTTGCAATTTCGCCGAGTTCGTCTTTGTCGAGACGGAAATCCCAGACATCAAAGTTTTCGGCAATACGTGAAGGTGTGACCGATTTCGGGATCACCACCAGGCCGCTATCCAGATGCCAGCGGATAACAATCTGCGCCGGGGTTTTGCCGTATTTATCTGCCAGATCGCGAATGACTTTCTGATCGAAAACGCCTTTCCCTCCTTGCGCTAATGGGCTCCAGGATTCGGTCTGGATTTTGTGTGTCGCGTTCCAGGCGTGTAGCTGGCGTTGTTGCATCAGCGGATGAAGTTCGATCTGGTTTATCACAGGCGTCACGCCAGTTTCATCAATCAGGCGTTGCAGGTGATGGATCTGGAAGTTGCACACGCCGATGCTTTTGATTAATCCCTCTTTTTGCAATTCGATCATGCCTTTCCATGCTTCGACATAATGGTCGATAGCGGGAACGGGCCAGTGCATTAAGTAGAGGTCGATATAATCAAGCTGGAGTTTTTTCAGGCTGTCGAGCAGGGCTTCGCGGGGGCGCTTGTGGTCGTCGTTCCACAGCTTAGTGGTGATGAACAGTTCTTCTCTGTTGACTGAGGCATTTTTCAGGGCTTTGCCGACACCTTCTTCGTTCTTGTAGGCCGCGGCGGTATCAATCGAGCGATAACCCACTTCTAACGCTTTTTGAATGGCGGTGATTACTTCCTCATTACTTGCTTGCCAGACGCCCAGTCCCAGCTGGGGCATGACATTGCCATCCTGTAGCTTAATAACGGTTGGATTAGCCATACGTTCCTCCTTTATATGAACTCACCGGAGCAGGCTCCGGTGAGGTGTTGTGAACTTAAGTCTGGACGAAATGCCCGAAAACGAAAGTTTGAGGCGTAAAAAGCTTAGCGGGCGGCTTCGTATATACGGCGGCTGACATCCAACGTAATGTCATGATTTTCGCCCAGTTGGGTCATGCCGTGCTCTTCCTGTTTTTTCAGCAAAGCCGGGATGGAGCTGCCGTCCAGACCGTAGTCGGAGAGGTGGGTCGGCACGCCTAATTGCTCAAAGAAATTGCGGGTTGCGGCAATCGCGGCGTCAATACGCTCATCATCGGAACCTTCAGTGATGTTCCAGACGCGTTCAGCATATTGCAGCAGCTTAGCGCGCTTGGTATCGCGTTTTTCATTCCACAGTGCAGGCAGGACGATAGCCAGTGTTTGCGCGTGATCCAGACCGTGCATCGCAGTCAGTTCGTGGCCCAGCATATGCGTTGCCCAGTCCTGCGGTACGCCAGCGCCAATCAAACCGTTCAGCGCCTGAGTCGCCGCCCACATGACGTTGGCGCGCACATCGTAGTTTTCTGGCTCTTTCAGGGCTTTCGGACCATCTTCGATTAGCGTCAGCAAAATGCCTTCTGCGAAACGGTCCTGAATTTTGGCATCAACCGGTTTGGTAACATACTGTTCCACGGTGTGTACAAAGGCGTCCACTACGCCGTTAGCCACCTGACGCGGCGGCAGGGTGTAGGTATAAACCGGATCGAGCACGGCAAATACCGGCTGAACATGGGCAGAATGGAACGCCTGCTTGTCGCCTGTGGTTTTACGGGAGATCACCGCGCCTGCGTTGGATTCTGAACCGGTTGCTGGCAGCGTCAGCACACAGCCCATCGGGATGGCGCTTTTAATCTCTTTACCGCCCGTTTGCAGAATGTGCCACGGATCGATATTTTCCGGATAGTTAGCCGCTGCGGCGATAAATTTGGTGCCGTCCAGTACAGAACCGCCGCCAACCGCCAGCAGGAAAGTCACTTTCTGTTCGCGAACCAGTTTCACGGCGTTCATCAGCGTTTCATAAGCCGGGTTTGGCTCAATACCGCCAAATTCCAGCACGTCCATGCCTTTCAGGGCATCCAGAACTTGATCGAGAACGCCGGTTTTTTTCACGCTGCCGCCGCCGTAGGTAATCAATACGCGAGCATCGTGAGGAATTTGTTCGCGTAAACCAGCGATTGCGCCTTTACCAAACAGAATGCGGGTTGGGGTGTGCAGATTAAAGTTGTTCATTACTTGCTCCCTTTGCTGGGCCAATATGAGGGCAGAGAACGATCTGCCTGATGTTTTTCATTGTGATCGCCAGCGCCCTGGCTCTCAATGCTCATTTCTGCCAATGTCTTGCCTATTTCTCCAGAGTGCTGGAGAAATGCTACAAAATTGTGCACAATCAAATTGCCGCATTATTCCTAAGAAATTACGCGATATGAAACGTGAAGAGATTTGCCGCTTGCTGGCGGATAAAGTTAATAAACTGAAAAATAAAGAAAATAGTTTGTCAGAACTGTTGCCCGATGTGCGTTTGTTGTATGGCGAGACGCCTTTCGCACGTACACCGGTGATGTACGAGCCTGGCATCATAATTCTCTTTTCCGGGCATAAAATCGGTTATATCAATGAACGCGTGTTTCGTTATGATGCCAATGAATACCTGCTGCTGACGGTGCCGTTGCCGTTTGAGTGCGAAACCTATGCCACGTCAGAGGTGCCGCTGGCAGGGTTGCGTCTCAATGTCGATATTTTGCAGTTACAGGAACTGTTGATGGACATTGGCGAAGATGAGCATTTCCAGCCGTCGATGGCAGCCAGCGGGATTAACTCCGCCACGTTATCAGAAGAGATTTTATGCGCGGCGGAGCGGTTACTCGACGTGATGGAGCGACCACTGGATGCGCGTATTCTCGGCAAACAGATCATCCGCGAAATTCTGTACTACGTGCTGACCGGACCTTGCGGCGGCGCGTTACTGGCGCTGGTCAGTCGCCAGACTCACTTCAGTCTGATTAGCCGCGTGCTGAAACGGATTGAGAATAAATACACCGAAAACCTGAGCGTCGAGCAACTGGCGGCAGAAGCCAACATGAGCGTATCGGCGTTCCACCATAATTTTAAGTCTGTCACCAGTACCTCGCCGTTGCAGTATTTGAAGAATTACCGTCTGCATAAGGCGCGGATGATGATCATCCATGACGGCATGAAGGCCAGCGCAGCAGCGATGCGCGTCGGCTATGAAAGCGCATCGCAATTTAGCCGTGAGTTTAAACGTTACTTCGGTGTGACGCCGGGGGAAGATGCGGCAAGAATGCGGGCGATGCAGGGGAATTAAATACGTTCCCGGTACAGCAACCGGGAACAGGGAAAATCGTCAGGCGTTACAGTATTTTTTTTTAATCACCACAAACAGCGTGCCTAACAAGCCAGCGGTTAACAAGGCAATTGGCAGGATCATCAGGAACGTCATTACCTGATCTTCATGGCGTTTAACGAACGGAATCATACTTAAGGCATAGCCGAAACTGGTTACCACGCTGACCCACAGCAATCCGCTTAACCAGTTGAAAAACTGGAAACGGCGGTTTGGCAGACCGGAAATTCCCGCCATGGTTGGCAGCAGCGTACGGACAAATGCAAGAAAACGTCCAGCCAGCAGCGCCAGCAGACCGTGGCGGTCAAACATGCAGGTGGCGCGCTGGTGATATTTAGCAGGAAGCTGTGCCAGCCAGCCTTTCACCGTTTTGGTATTCCCTAACCAGCGCCCCTGAATATAACTTAGCCAGCAGCCCAGACTTGCTGCGGCGGTCAGAATCGCAATCGTAGGCAGAAAATCCATAACCCCCTGGGCAATCAATGCGCCTGCCAGTATCAACAAGCTGTCGCCTGGCAAAAATGAGGCGGGCAGCAGGCCGTTTTCTAAAAACAGCGTGGCAAACATGACAAAGTAAACAACGCTAACAATATGAGGATCCGCCAGCGCGGCAAAGTCGTGTTGCCAGAGCGCAGCGATGATATCTTGAATAACAGCCATGGACTTTCCTGTGGAACAGCGTTTAAGCCTTTATCTGCCTATTGTACTCCTGATTCGTCCGGGACGCCTTGATCCCGGACGCAACAATTTAAGACTTTTCACAATTAAATGTCTGCAAAATTGTCCAAAAGTGGCAATGTTATACAATTCGCGCAAAACCGGCGTCCAGATCGGCAATCAGATCGTCGACATCTTCCAGACCAATATGCAGGCGAATCAAGGTCCCGCTAAAATCGATCTCGCCTTGTGGGCGAATGGCGGCGATATGTTCTGGTTGATTCGCCAGGATCAACGATTCATACCCGCCCCACGAGTAGGCCATGCTGAATAAACTGAAGTTATCCAGATAGTTCGCCAGCTCTTCATTACTGAGTTTTTTCTTAAGCACAAAGGAAAATAGCCCGCTGCTACCTGTAAAGTCTCGTTTCCAGAATTCGTGGCCTTTACTGCCAGGCAGAGCAGGGTGGTTAACTCGCGCAACTTGCGGATGTTCTGCCAGCCATTCAGCCACTTTCAGACTGCTTTCATGATGTTGACGCAAACGCACACCTAATGTGCGCAGGCCACGGCTGGTTATATAGGCGGTATCGGCATCGACCATCTGGCCCATCAGATAGGCGTTTTCCCGTAGCTGCTCCCAGCAACGGGCATTGCACACGGCAGTGCCAATCATCGCATCTGAATGCCCAACCAGATATTTGGTGGCGGCTTGAATAGAAACATCGATGCCAAAATCCAGCGCCTTAAACAGCACACCGGCTGCCCAGGTGTTGTCGATCATAATGATGGCATCCGGCACCACACTGCGTACGGCGGCAACAATCGCCGGAACGTCGTGGACTTCCATGGTGATGGAGCCTGGCGATTCCAGAAACACGATTTTAGTGTTTGGCTGCAGATGCTTAACGATATCGGCACCAATCAGCGGATCAAACCACGATGTCGTTACGCCCAGTTTGCTGAGGATTTTGCTACAGAAATCCTGACTCGGTTCATAGGCGGTGTTGGTCATCAACACATGATCGCCCTGTTCGACAAAAGCAAGAATCGAATTAGCAACCGCTGCCGCCCCGCAGGGAAATAGCGCGCAGCCTGCGCCACCTTCCAGTTCACACATCGCTTGTTGTAAGGAAAAATGGGTTAACGTTCCGCGCCGTCCATAGAACAACTCGCCATTGGCGCGATTGCGCGTCGCGTGCTTTTTGGCTTCCATACTCTCAAATACCAGCGAAGAAGCGCGCTGAATCACGCTATTTACCGCGCCAAGAGTGTATTTTTTGCTGCGTCCTGCATTCACCAGTTGAGTATCAAGCTTTTTGTCCGCCATGTCGGGATTCCTGTTTTTATACGTCTGGATGTCTAAACTAGCATGAATATTCGCGGGCGCATCCTGAAGAATTGGCATAAAGCAGAAAATTTTCGCAAATGGCGTGCTGGTGACTTTTTTACTGCGTAAACGCAAGGAAAAGAAAGCAAAGGTACGGCAGTATGCAAATAGTAATGAGAACGACTATCAATTCGACGTCGTTTTGATATTATTATGCGCAGATTTTGTGACTTGCGTCCTGGAGATACACAGTGGGTAATAATTTAATGCAGACGGACCTTTCCGTCTGGGGTATGTATCAGCACGCCGATATTGTCGTTAAGTGCGTGATGATTGGGCTTATTTTGGCCTCCGTAGTCACCTGGGCAATCTTCTTCAGTAAGAGCGTAGAGTTCTTCAATCAGAAGCGTCGCCTTAAGCGCGAGCAGCAACTGCTGGCTGAAGCGCGTTCCTTAAACCAGGCCAACGATATCGCCGCTGATTTTGGTAGCAAAAGCTTAAGCCTGCATTTGCTCAATGAAGCGCAGAATGAGCTGGAACTGTCAGAAGGCAGCGACGATAACGAAGGTATTAAAGAACGTACCAGCTTCCGTCTGGAGCGTCGGGTCGCCGCAGTGGGTCGTCAAATGGGCCGCGGTAACGGCTATCTGGCAACCATCGGCGCGATTTCTCCGTTCGTTGGTCTGTTTGGTACGGTCTGGGGCATCATGAACAGCTTTATTGGTATCGCGCAAACGCAGACCACTAACCTGGCAGTCGTTGCGCCGGGTATCGCAGAAGCTCTGTTAGCAACGGCAATCGGCCTCGTGGCAGCGATTCCTGCGGTCGTTATCTATAACGTATTTGCACGCCAGATTGGCGGCTTTAAAGCGATGCTGGGTGATGTTGCAGCGCAGGTATTGTTGCTGCAAAGCCGTGACCTGGATCTGGAAGCCAGCGCCGCTGCGCATCCGGTTCGTGTCGCACAAAAATTACGCGCAGGATAATATCCGATGGCAATGCATCTTAACGAAAACCTCGACGATAACGGCGAAATGCATGACATCAACGTGACGCCGTTTATCGACGTGATGTTGGTTCTGCTGATTATCTTTATGGTGGCGGCACCGTTAGCGACGGTAGATGTGAAGGTGAATTTGCCTGCTTCTACCAGCACGCCGCAGCCGCGCCCGGAAAAACCGGTTTATTTGTCGGTGAAGGCAGACAACTCGATGTTTATCGGTAACGATCCGGTCACCGATGAAACAATGATTACGGCGTTGAATGCGTTAACCGAAGGCAAGAAAGACACCACCATCTTCTTCCGAGCGGACAAAACCGTCGATTACGAGACGTTGATGAAGGTAATGGATACGCTGCATCAGGCGGGTTACCTGAAGATAGGTCTGGTCGGCGAAGAAACCGCCAAAGCGAAGTAAAGTAGAATTGCCTGATGCGCTACGCTCATCAGGCCTACAAAATCTATTGCAACATGTTGAATCTTCGTGCGTTTGTAGGCCGGATAAGGCGTTCACGACGCATCCGGCATTAGGTGCTCAATGCCTGATGCGCTACGCTTATCAGGCCTACAAAATCTATTGCAACATGTTGAATCTTCATGCGTTTGTAGGCGGATAAGGCGTTTTCGCCACATCAGGTAAGAGTGAATTCACAATGATGCCCGGTTGCTTTTCACAACCGGGCATTTTTTTAACCTAAATGCTCGCCGCCGCACACGCCGTGCACTTCTGCGGTGACGTAGCTCGACTCCTGACTTGCCAGATAAACATATACAGGGGCCAGTTCCGCCGGTTGCCCCGCACGTTTCATCGGCGTTTGCTGACCAAACTGCGGGATCTTATCCTGCGTTTGTCCGCCGGAAATTTGCAGTGCTGTCCAGATCGGGCCTGGCGCGACAATATTCACCCGAATACCTTTCTCCGCGACCTGTTTTGCCAGGCCACGGCTGTAGTTCAGAATCGCCGCCTTCGTAGCCGCATAGTCCAGTAAATGCGGACTTGGCTGGTATGCCTGGATTGACGAAGTGGTGATGATACTTGCACCTTTCGGTAGCAGGGGGATCGCTTCCTGGGTTAGCCAGAACAGCGCGAAAACGTTAATGGCAAAGGTCTTTTGAAACTGTTCGCTGGTGAGGTCTGCAATATCCGGAATGGCAACCTGTTTCCCGGCGACCAGCGCCATAATATCCAGCCCGCCTAACGCCTTGTGCGCTTCGTGAACCAGCGAACGGGCAAATTTCTCATCGCTTAAATCGCCTGGCAGCAGAACGGCTTTGCGTCCGCATTCTTCAATGATCTTTTTCACATCCTGAGCGTCTTCTTCTTCCACGGGAAGATAACTGATCGCCACGTCAGCCCCTTCACGCGCGTAAGCGATGGCGGCAGCGCGACCTATTCCGGAATCGCCCCCTGTCACCAGTGCTTTACGATCTTTCAGGCGACCGCTACCAACATAGGTTTTCTCGCCGCAATCCGGTACCGGTGTCATCTTCGCCTGGATGCCTGGCGTCGGTTGTTTCTGTTTGGGATATTCACCAGTGTAATACTGCGTGGTCGGGTCTTTTAAATGAGACATCGTTTTTCTCCCTTCAGGTTCAACGTCCTTTAAGGGTAGACGTTCTCGATGCGTTGATAAGGGAACCAGGAAGATCCCTAAACCTCAGAATTATGCGACAAAGGTTTAACGTATATGTTGATTTGCTGTTGCGTGCTGTTTACTCAATTGCGATATACTGTTGCCCGTTTTAACTACACGACAGGAATGTATGGAACGTTTTCTTGAAAATGCAATGTATGCTTCTCGCTGGCTGCTTGCCCCCGTGTACTTTGGCCTTTCGCTGGCGTTAGTTGCCCTGGCGCTGAAGTTCTTCCAGGAGATTATTCACGTACTGCCGAATATCTTCTCGATGGCGGAATCAGATTTGATCCTCGTGTTGCTGTCGCTGGTGGATATGACGCTGGTTGGCGGTTTGCTGGTGATGGTGATGTTTTCCGGTTATGAGAATTTCGTCTCACAACTGGATATCTCCGAGAACAAAGAGAAGCTGAACTGGCTGGGGAAAATGGACGCAACGTCGCTGAAAAACAAAGTAGCAGCGTCGATTGTGGCAATTTCTTCCATTCACTTACTGCGCGTCTTTATGGATGCGAAAAATGTTCCTGATAACAAACTGATGTGGTACGTCATTATCCATCTGACGTTTGTGCTCTCTGCATTTGTGATGGGCTATCTTGACCGACTAACTCGTCATAATCACTGATCTGATTCGGGCGCGGTTCTCGCGCCCGTTATTAACAGGTCATTTATCGGAAGACGCCTGCCACAGATTCAGCTCGCCATCGGCGATATGCTGATCAATCTGCGCCAGCTCCTCGGTGCTAAATGTCAGATTATTCAGCGCCTGCACGTTCTCCTCAAGTTGCTCTGCACGGCTGGCACCAATCAATACCGACGTCACGCGATCATCTTTCAGCAACCAGCTTAACGCCATTTGCGCCATTGATTGTCCACGCTGCTGTGCCATTTCATTCAATAAGCGCAGGCTGTTGAGGTTGGCTTCGGTGAGCATTTTCGGCGTCAGGCCACGAACTTTATTCCCTTCACGATGCATCCGTGAATCTTCAGGAATGCCGTTGAGATATTTTCCGGTCAGCAATCCCTGAGCCAGAGGAGTAAAGGCAATACAGCCCACGCCGTTATTTTGCAGGGTATCCAGCAGGCCGCTTTTATCCACCCAGCGGTTCAGTAAATTGTACGAAGGTTGATGAATTAAAAGCGGAATTTTCCACTCGTGCAGCAACTCGACCATTTTTTGCGTCCGCTCTGGCGAGTAAGAGGAGATCCCGACATACAGCGCCTTACCGCTTTGTACCGCATGAGCCAGCGCAGAGGCGGTTTCTTCCATCGGCGTATTTTCATCGACGCGATGAGAGTAAAAGATATCGACATACTCAAGCCCCATACGCTTCAGGCTTTGGTCGAGGCTGGCGAGCAGGTATTTACGTGAACCGCCAGAGCCGTAAGGGCCGGGCCACATATCGTAGCCAGCCTTGGTAGAGATAATCAGTTCATCGCGATAAGCGGCAAAATCCTCCCGCAGCAGGCGACCAAAGTTCTCTTCTGCGCTTCCTGGAGGCGGCCCGTAATTGTTGGCTAAATCAAAGTGCGTAATGCCCAAATCAAACGCTTTACGCAGGATCGCACGCTGTGATTCCAGCGCGTTAACGTGACCGAAATTGTGCCATAAACCGAGCGATAACGCGGGCAGGCGTAAACCGCTTTTTCCGCAATAGCGGTATTGCATCTGCCCGTAACGTTCGGGATTCGCTAACCAGACCATGACCTCTCCTTTCCACCGTTCAATTTCGAAACAATGTTTCTAGTTTAGCGATTCGCCAGCGCGTATCCCGTAGTCTGGCTCACAGAGTGACGAAAAACTGGGCAAAAACAAGTGCTTATGCTTTGCTTAAAAAAACACCAGTTGAGGAGTGCAACGATGCCGCGTTTAACCGCCAAAGATTTCCCACAAGAGTTGTTGGATTACTACGACTATTACGCTCACGGGAAAATCTCGAAACGTGAGTTCCTCAACCTTGCGGCGAAGTATGCGGTGGGCGGGATGACGGCATTAGCGTTGTTTGATTTGCTCAAGCCAAATTATGCGCTGGCGACTCAGGTAGAGTTTACCGACCCGGAGATTGTTGCTGAGTACATCACGTATCCTTCGCCAAATGGTCACGGCGAGGTACGGGGTTATCTGGTGAAACCCGCAAAAATGAGCGGCAAAACGCCAGCCGTGGTGGTGGTGCATGAGAATCGTGGACTGAATCCGTATATCGAAGATGTGGCACGGCGAGTGGCGAAGGCGGGGTATATCGCCCTGGCACCTGACGGCTTAAGTTCCGTTGGAGGTTATCCGGGAAATGATGATAAAGGTCGTGAGCTGCAACAGCAGGTTGATCCAACCAAACTGATGAATGATTTCTTTGCCGCAATTGAGTTTATGCAACGCTATCCGCAAGCGGCAGGCAAAGTGGGTATTACCGGATTTTGCTATGGCGGTGGCGTATCGAACGCGGCGGCTGTCGCGTATCCGGAACTGGCCTGCGCGGTGCCGTTTTATGGTCGTCAGGCACCCACTGCCGATGTGGCGAAGATTGAAGCGCCTTTACTACTCCACTTCGCGGAACTGGACACCCGAATCAACGAGGGCTGGCCTGCTTACGAGGCGGCGTTGAAAGCCAATAATAAGGTTTATGAGGCGTATATCTATCCGGGGGTTAATCACGGATTCCATAATGATTCCACGCCCCGTTATGACAAATCTGCCGCCGATCTTGCCTGGCAAAGGACACTGAAATGGTTCGATAAATATCTCTCCTGATAGGTTTATCTCTTACTGGATTACGTCTTAAACAAGCATGAAAAAATAGCGTGCGCAAAAGTCGTTCTTTGCCTAAAATATCGCTATATATGGAGATATATAGCGAATGAGGTGAACGATGAATAACCATTTTGGTAAAGGCTTAATGGCGGGATTAAAAGCAACGCATGCCGACAGTGCGGTTAATGTGACAAAATTCTGTGCCGATTATAAACGCGGTTTTGTATTAGGCTACTCACACCGGATGTACGAAAAGACCGGAGATCGCCAGCTTAGCGCCTGGGAAGCGGGTATTCTGACGCGCCGCTATGGACTGGATAAAGAGATGGTAATGGATTTCTTTCGTGAGAATAATTCCTGTTCTACGTTGCGCTTTTTTATGGCCGGTTATCGCCTCGAAAATTGATCAAACATACGTATTATCTTGCTTTAATTAATTACACTAATGCTTCTTCCCTTCGTTTTAGCGCCCCGCCGCAGTATCATGATATCGATAACCATAATAAATGTGTGGTAAATGGCGCATCGATCGCATTATTGATTTTGCGATTGAGGCAAAATATATGCCAGGTCTTCGCAACGGAATAACTATAAATGACTGGAGATAACACCCTCATCCATTCTCACGGCATTAACCGTCGTGATTTCATGAAGCTTTGTGCAGCATTAGCCGCCACCATGGGGTTAAGTAGCAAAGCCGCTGCAGAGATGGCCGAATCGGTTACTAACCCGCAGCGTCCGCCAGTTATCTGGATTGGCGCGCAGGAGTGCACCGGTTGTACGGAATCTCTGCTTCGTGCAACGCATCCAACGGTAGAAAACCTCGTGCTGGAGACTATCTCTCTGGAGTATCACGAAGTGCTTTCCGCCGCCTTCGGTCATCAGGTCGAAGAGAACAAACATAACGCACTTGAGAAGTACAAAGGGCAGTATGTGTTGGTTGTGGATGGTTCCATCCCATTAAAAGATAACGGTATTTATTGCATGGTTGCTGGTGAGCCGATTGTGGATCACATCCGCAAAGCGGCAGAAGGCGCAGCAGCGATTATCGCTATCGGTTCCTGCTCTGCGTGGGGCGGTGTTGCCGCAGCTGGAGTTAACCCAACTGGCGCAGTCAGCCTGCAAGAAGTTCTGCCAGGCAAAACCGTTATCAATATTCCGGGCTGCCCGCCGAACCCGCACAACTTCCTCGCGACCGTTGCGCACATCATCACTTACGGCAAACCGCCGAAACTGGATGACAAAAACCGTCCGACCTTCGCCTATGGCCGTCTGATTCACGAACACTGCGAACGTCGCCCGCACTTCGATGCTGGTCGTTTTGCCAAAGAGTTCGGTGATGAAGGCCACCGCGAAGGCTGGTGCCTGTACCACCTCGGCTGTAAAGGGCCAGAAACTTATGGCAACTGCTCAACGCTGCAATTCTGCGATGTTGGCGGTGTGTGGCCGGTGGCGATTGGTCACCCGTGCTATGGCTGTAACGAAGAAGGTATCGGCTTCCATAAAGGCATCCATCAGCTTGCCAACGTCGAAAATCAGACTCCGCGTTCACAGAAACCGGATGTTAACGCTAAAGAGGGCGGCAACGTCTCTGCAGGCGCTATTGGTTTGCTCGGCGGTGTGGTTGGGCTCGTTGCCGGTGTCAGCGTGATGGCGGTGCGTGAACTGGGTCGTCAGCAAAAGAAAGATAACGCTGACTCACGGGGAGAATAACCGTGAACAGACGTAATTTTATTAAAGCAGCCTCCTGCGGGGCATTGCTGACGGGCGCGCTGCCGTCTGTCAGTCATGCGGCTGCTGAAAACCGCCCGCCAATTCCGGGATCGCTGGGGATGTTGTACGACTCGACCTTGTGCGTAGGCTGCCAGGCTTGCGTCACCAAGTGTCAGGATATCAACTTCCCTGAACGTAACCCGCAAGGGGAACAGACCTGGTCGAACAACGACAAACTGTCGCCGTATACCAATAACATCATTCAGGTGTGGACCAGCGGCACAGGGGTCAACAAAGACCAGGAGGAGAACGGCTACGCGTACATTAAGAAACAGTGTATGCACTGCGTCGATCCGAACTGTGTCTCTGTGTGCCCGGTCTCTGCACTGAAAAAAGATCCGAAAACCGGCATTGTCCATTACGACAAAGACGTGTGCACCGGCTGCCGTTACTGCATGGTCGCCTGTCCGTACAACGTGCCGAAGTACGACTACAACAACCCGTTTGGTGCGCTGCATAAGTGCGAGCTGTGCAACCAGAAAGGTGTGGAACGTCTCGATAAAGGCGGTCTACCTGGCTGCGTAGAAGTGTGCCCGGCGGGCGCGGTGATTTTCGGTACGCGTGAAGAGCTGATGGCGGAGGCGAAAAAACGTCTGGCGCTGAAGCCTGGCAGCGAATACCACTATCCGCGTCAGACGCTGAAATCTGGCGACACTTACCTGCATACGGTGCCGAAATATTATCCGCATCTGTACGGCGAGAAAGAGGGCGGCGGTACTCAGGTTCTGGTATTGACGGGTGTGCCTTATGAAAATCTCGACCTGCCGAAACTGGACGATCTTTCTACCGGTGCGCGTTCCGAAAATATTCAACACACCCTGTATAAAGGCATGATGCTACCACTGGCTGTGCTGGCGGGCTTAACCGTGCTGGTTCGTCGCAACACCAAAAACGACCATCACGACGGAGGAGACGATCATGAGTCATGATCCACAACCGCTGGGCGGCAAAATCATCAGTAAACCGGTCATGATTTTTGGACCGTTAATCGTCATCTGTATGCTCCTGATTGTGAAGCGTCTGGTGTTCGGTCTGGGCTCTGTCTCTGACCTGAACGGCGGCTTCCCGTGGGGCGTGTGGATCGCGTTTGACCTGCTGATTGGCACCGGCTTTGCCTGTGGCGGCTGGGCGCTGGCGTGGGCGGTATACGTCTTTAACCGTGGGCAATACCATCCGCTGGTGCGTCCGGCGCTGTTGGCGAGTCTGTTTGGTTACTCACTGGGTGGCTTGTCGATCACTATCGACGTGGGTCGCTACTGGAACCTGCCGTACTTCTACATTCCGGGTCACTTCAACGTGAACTCGGTACTGTTCGAGACGGCGGTCTGTATGACCATCTATATCGGCGTGATGGCACTGGAGTTTGCTCCGGCACTGTTTGAACGTCTGGGGTGGAAGGTGTCGCTACAGCGACTAAACAAGGTGATGTTCTTCATCATCGCGCTCGGTGCGCTGCTGCCGACCATGCACCAGTCTTCAATGGGGTCGCTGATGATCTCGGCGGGCTACAAGGTGCATCCGTTGTGGCAGAGCTATGAAATGTTGCCGCTGTTCTCGCTGCTGACGGCGTTCATCATGGGCTTCTCGATTGTCATCTTTGAAGGTTCGCTGGTGCAGGCGGGTCTGCGTGGCAACGGTCCGGATGAAAAGAGTCTGTTTGTTAAGCTGACCAACACCATCAGTGTGTTGCTGGCGATTTTCATCGTGCTGCGCTTTGGCGAGCTTATCTATCGCGACAAGCTGTCGTTAGCGTTTGCCGGTGACTTCTACTCCGTGATGTTCTGGATTGAAGTCCTGCTGATGCTCTTCCCGCTGGTCGTTCTGCGTGTGGCGAAGCTGCGTAATGATTCCCGCATGCTGTTCCTGTCAGCACTGAGCGCACTGTTAGGTTGTGCAACCTGGCGTCTGACCTATTCGCTGGTGGCATTCAACCCGGGCGGCGGTTACGCCTACTTCCCGACCTGGGAAGAACTGTTGATTTCTATTGGTTTTGTGGCTATTGAGATTTGCGCTTACATCGTACTCATTCGTCTACTGCCGATACTTCCTCCTTTAAAACAAAACGATCATAATCGTCATGAGGCGAGCAAAGCATGAGCCAGAGAATTACTATTGATCCGGTAACCCGTATTGAGGGGCATTTACGCATCGATTGCGAAATCGAAAATGGCGTCGTTTCGAAAGCATGGGCTTCCGGTACCATGTGGCGCGGCATGGAAGAGATCGTGAAAAACCGCGATCCGCGCGATGCATGGATGATTGTGCAACGTATCTGTGGCGTATGTACTACCACTCACGCGCTGTCTTCCGTTCGTGCGGCAGAAAGTGCGCTGAATATCGACGTTCCGGTTAACGCGCAATACATCCGTAACATCATTCTGGCTGCGCACACCACGCATGACCATATTGTTCATTTCTATCAGCTTTCGGCGCTGGACTGGGTGGACATCACTTCTGCACTGCAAGCTGACCCAACCAAAGCCTCCGAAATGCTGAAAGGCGTTTCGACCTGGCACCTGAACAGTCCGGAAGAGTTCACCAAAGTTCAGAACAAGATCAAAGATCTGGTTGCCAGCGGTCAGTTGGGTATTTTCGCTAATGGCTACTGGGGTCATCCGGCGATGAAACTGCCGCCGGAAGTGAACCTGATTGCGGTAGCGCACTACCTGCAAGCGTTGGAGTGCCAGCGTGACGCTAACCGCGTCGTGGCGCTGCTGGGCGGTAAAACGCCGCACATTCAGAACCTGGCGGTAGGTGGTGTCGCGAACCCGATCAACCTCGACGGTTTGGGCGTGCTGAACCTTGAGCGCCTGATGTACATCAAGTCTTTCATCGACAAACTGAGCGACTTTGTTGAGCAGGTTTATAAGGTTGATACCGCAGTTATTGCCGCGTTCTACCCGGAATGGCTGACACGCGGTAAAGGTGCGGTGAACTACCTGAGCGTGCCGGAATTCCCGACCGACAGTAAAAACGGCAGCTTCCTGTTCCCGGGCGGCTACATTGAGAATGCGGATCTGTCCTCGTATCGTCCGATCACTTCTCATTCCGATGAATACCTGATCAAAGGCATTCAGGAAAGCGCGAAGCACTCCTGGTATAAAGACGAAGCGCCGCAGGCACCGTGGGAAGGCACCACCATTCCGGCTTATGATGGTTGGTCTGACGACGGGAAATATTCCTGGGTGAAATCACCGACTTTCTACGGCAAAACGGTAGAAGTGGGGCCACTGGCTAATATGCTGGTGAAACTGGCGGCAGGTCGCGAATCTACCCAGAACAAACTGAATGAAATCGTTGCGATTTATCAGAAACTGACTGGCAACACGCTGGAAGTGGCACAGCTGCACTCCACGCTGGGCCGTATTATTGGTCGTACCGTTCACTGCTGTGAATTGCAGGATATCCTGCAAAACCAATACAGTGCACTGATCACCAATATCGGCAAAGGCGATCACACCACCTTTGTGAAGCCGAACATTCCGGCAACGGGTGAATTCAAAGGTGTTGGCTTCCTCGAAGCGCCGCGCGGTATGCTCTCTCACTGGATGGTTATTAAAGACGGTATCATCAGCAACTACCAGGCGGTTGTTCCATCAACCTGGAACTCTGGTCCGCGTAACTTCAATGATGACGTCGGTCCTTACGAGCAGTCGCTGGTGGGTACACCGGTTGCCGATCCGAATAAACCGCTGGAAGTGGTGCGTACCATTCACTCCTTTGACCCGTGCATGGCCTGTGCGGTACACGTAGTGGATGCTGACGGCAACGAAGTGGTTTCAGTGAAGGTTCTGTAATGCGTATTTTAGTCTTAGGGGTCGGCAATATTTTGCTGACCGATGAAGCCATCGGTGTGCGGATTGTCGAAGCGTTAGAGCAACGATACATTCTGCCGGATTATGTTGAGATCCTCGATGGCGGCACGGCGGGAATGGAGCTGCTTGGCGACATGGCAAATCGCGATCATTTGATTATTGCGGATGCCATTGTCTCGAAAAAGAACGCGCCGGGAACGATGATGATCCTGCGGGATGAAGAAGTTCCGGCGTTGTTTACCAACAAAATCTCTCCGCATCAGCTTGGCCTGGCCGACGTCTTGTCGGCCCTGCGCTTCACCGGCGAGTTTCCGAAAAAGCTGACCCTGGTCGGCGTGATCCCGGAATCGCTGGAGCCACACATCGGCTTAACGCCGACGGTTGAAGCAATGATTGAACCTGCGCTTGAGCAGGTTCTGGCTGCGCTGCGTGAATCTGGCGTGGAAGCCATCCCACGGGAGGCGATTCATGACTGAAGAGATAGCAGGTTTCCAGACCTCCCCGAAGGCGCAAGTACAGGCAGCGTTTGAAGAAATTGCCCGGCGTTCGATGCACGATCTCTCTTTTCTGCATCCTTCAATGCCGGTGTATGTTTCTGATTTTACGCTGTTCGAAGGTCAGTGGACGGGGTGTGTGATCACCCCGTGGATGCTGAGTGCAGTTATCTTCCCCGGCCCGGATCAACTCTGGCCGCTGCGCAAAGTGAGTGAAAAAATTGGTCTGCAACTGCCGTATGGCACTATGACCTTTACCGTTGGCGAACTGGACGGTGTTTCGCAATATCTCTCCTGTTCGCTGATGTCGCCGCTTTCGCACAGCATGTCGATTGAAGAGGGCCAACGCCTGACGGATGACTGCGCACGAATGATCCTTTCGCTGCCAGTCACGAATCCGGATGTACCACACGCAGGGCGTCGCGCCCTGCTGTTTGGTCGCAGGAGTGGCGAAAATGCATGAGTTGTCTCTTTGCCAGAGCGCCGTTGAAATTATCCAACGGCAGGCGGAGCAGCACGATGTTAAGCGCGTCACCGCCGTGTGGCTGGAAATTGGCGCGCTCTCCTGCGTTGAGGAGAGCGCCGTCCGTTTTAGTTTTGAAATTGTCTGCCACGGAACGGTGGCGCAAGGGTGCGATTTACATATCGTCTATAAACCCGCCCAGGCTTGGTGCTGGGATTGCAGCCAGGTGGTGGAGATTCATCAGCACGATGCGCAGTGTCCGCTCTGTCACGGCGAGCGGTTGCGTGTCGATACCGGCGATTCGCTGATCGTCAAAAGTATTGAAGTTGAATAACCGGAGTTAATAATGTGTATTGGCGTTCCAGGCCAGGTGCTGGCTGTCGGTGAAGATATTCACCAGCTTGCGCAGGTTGAAGTATGTGGTATCAAGCGCGATGTGAATATCGCCCTGATTTGTGAAGGTAACCCTGCCGATCTACTGGGCCAGTGGGTGCTGGTACACGTCGGATTTGCCATGAGCATCATCGACGAAGATGAAGCCAAAGCCACATTAGACGCACTGCGCCAAATGGATTACGACATTACCAGCGCGTGATGATTAGCTTTCGTAGGCCTGATAAGACGCGGCAGCGTCGCATCAGGCATTGTGCACGATTGCCGGATGCGGCGTGAACGCCTTATCCGGCCTGGATGGCTTGCTGCGACGAACACCAACCCTTACCCCTGACGCTTATCTTCCGTATTCGTCTCGAAATCACTGGCGTCATGGCGCTCATGCAACTGCTCATTCAGCGGTCCGTTGGTGCGGTTAACAATACGCCCACGTTTCACCGCCGGACGTTCGCCTACTTCTTTCGCCCAGCGTTGTACATGCTTATAACTGCCCGCATCAAGAAACTCAGCGGCATCATACACACCACCTAACACCACGTTGCCAAACCACGGCCAAATCGCCATATCCGCAATGGTGTACTCATCGCCCGCAACAAACTTATGCTGCGCCAGTTGCTTATCCAGCACGTCGAGCAGACGTTTGGCTTCCATGGTAAAGCGGTTGATGGCGTACTCAATCTTTACCGGTGCGTAATGGTAAAAGTGACCAAAACCACCGCCGAGGAACGGTGCCGCGCCCTGTAACCAGAACAGCCAGTTCATCGTTTCAGTACGCTTTGCCAAATCCTGCGGCAGGAAGTAGCCAAATTTCTCCGCCAGATAAAGCAGGATCGAACCAGATTCAAACACGCGGATCGGCGGATTATGCGTATGATCGCGCAGCGCCGGGATCTTCGAGTTTGGGTTCACTTCGACAAAGCCGCTGGAGAATTGATCGCCATCGCCAATACGAATCAGCCAGGCGTCGTACTCTGCACCAGTAACGCCCAGCGCCAGCAGCTCCTCAAGCATAATCGTTACTTTCTGACCGTTCGGCGTTCCCAGCGAATAAAGTTGCAATGGGTGTTTGCCAACGGGCAGCGTTTTTTCATGCGTCGGACCAGAAACCGGGCGATTGATATTGGCGAACGCGCCGCCAGCGGATTTATCCCACGTCCAGACTTTCGCGGGCTGATAAGTATTGTCTGTCATAGTGAGTTGCCTTCTGAGTGGTAGTGTTGAAGCAGTGTAGCAGGTCACTTGCTGTACAGAATGTGAATTTTTTAACCCTTTGCGCCAGCCGCTGCGATGAGGTGTATGATTAGTCTGACCTCTGTCCGGTTAATGTCGCTGAGCAGGTAATCAGAGCACAACAATTACGCCAACTGCTTAGGTTGTATTGTTAAAGGTAAAGTGATGAGCAAAGGAACGACCAGCCAGGATGCCCCGTTCGGGACATTATTGGGCTACGCCCCAGGTGGGGTAGCAATCTACTCTTCAGATTACAGTTCTCTCGATCCGCAGGAATACGAAGATGACGCCGTATTCCGTAGCTATATCGACGACGAATATATGGGCCACAAGTGGCAATGCGTTGAATTTGCTCGCCGTTTTCTCTTTCTGAATTACGGTGTGGTCTTTACTGACGTGGGTATGGCGTGGGAGATTTTCTCGCTGCGCTTCCTGCGAGAAGTGGTTAATGACAACATCCTGCCATTGCAGGCATTTCCTAACGGCTCGCCGCGTGCGCCGGTCGCGGGTGCGCTTCTTATCTGGGATAAAGGCGGTGAATTTAAAGACACTGGCCATGTCGCCATCATTACCCAATTGCATGGCAACAAAGTCCGTATTGCGGAACAGAACGTGATTCATTCCCCGTTGCCGCAAGGGCAACAGTGGACGCGTGAGCTGGAGATGGTGGTCGAAAACGGCTGCTATACCCTGAAAGACACTTTTGATGACACCACCATTCTGGGCTGGATGATCCAGACGGAAGATACTGAATACAGCTTACCGCAGCCGGAAATTGCAGGCGAGCTGCTGAAAATCAGCGGAGCGCGCCTGGAAAACAAAGGCCAGTTTGACGGTAAATGGCTGGATGAAAAAGATCCGCTGCAAAACGCCTATGTGCAGGCCAACGGTCAGGTGATCAATCAGGATCCTTATCATTACTACACCATTACCGAGAGTGCCGAGCAGGAGCTAATTAAAGCCACCAACGAGCTGCACCTGATGTATCTTCACGCAACCGACAAGGTGCTGAAAGATGACAACCTGCTGGCGCTGTTCGACATCCCGAAAATCCTCTGGCCACGTTTGCGTCTCTCCTGGCAGCGTCGCCGTCACCATATGATCACTGGTCGTATGGATTTCTGCATGGATGAGCGTGGCCTGAAGGTTTACGAGTACAACGCCGACTCCGCCTCCTGTCATACCGAAGCGGGCTTGATCCTCGAACGTTGGGCGGAGCAGGGCTATAAAGGCAACGGCTTCAATCCGGCGGAAGGGCTGATTAACGAATTGGCTGGTGCCTGGAAACACAGTCGTGCACGTCCGTTTGTCCATATCATGCAGGACAAAGATATCGAGGAAAACTATCACGCGCAGTTTATGGAGCAGGCGCTGCACCAGGCGGGCTTTGAAACGCGTATCTTGCGTGGATTGGATGAACTGGGCTGGGATGCTGCCGGGCAACTGATTGATGGGGAAGGGCGACTGGTTAACTGCGTGTGGAAAACCTGGGCGTGGGAAACCGCGTTTGATCAGATTCGTGAAGTTAGCGACCGTGAGTTTGCTGCGGTGCCAATCCGTACCGGTCATCCGCAAAACGAAGTGCGTCTTATCGACGTATTGCTGCGCCCGGAAGTGCTGGTCTTTGAGCCGCTGTGGACGGTGATCCCCGGCAACAAAGCGATTCTGCCGATCCTCTGGTCGCTGTTTCCGCACCATCGTTACCTGCTGGATACCGATTTCACTGTTAATGATGAACTGGTGAAAACAGGTTACGCAGTGAAACCGATCGCCGGTCGCTGTGGTAGCAATATCGACCTGGTCAGCCATCATGAAGAGGTGCTGGACAAAACCAGCGGTAAATTTGCCGAGCAGAAAAACATCTATCAGCAACTGTGGTGTTTGCCGAAAGTGGACGATAAATACATTCAGGTATGTACCTTCACCGTTGGCGGCAACTACGGTGGGACGTGTTTGCGCGGTGATGAATCACTGGTCATCAAAAAAGAGAGTGATATTGAACCGTTAATTGTGGTGAAAAAGTAATACATGTTGTAGCAACCCCGTACTGATTATGAAGAATAATTAGTACGGGGATTAATCAAAATATTCAATATTTATATATTCCAATATTTATTCATTTCATATGTGAATATATTAACCAGTGGAATACCGGTAATGACTCCAACTTATTGATAGTGTTTTATGTTCAGATAATGCCCGATGACTTTGTCATGCAGCTCCACCGATTTTGAGAACGACAGCGACTTCCGTCCCAGCCGT